>CAZMJQ010000323.1:0-21852 GCA_964566475.1 uncultured Propylenella sp.
ATGGACCTGAACGTCCGCTACTACACGGTCGGCGACCCGGCGAACGAGGCCGTGGTGCTGCTGCACGGCACCACCGGCACCGGCAAGAGCATGATGGGCCCGAACTTCGCCGATGCGCTCTACGGCCCGGGCCAGCCGCTCGACGCCGACAAGCATTTTCTGATCTTTCCGGACGCCATCGGAACCGGCGGCACAACCAAGCCGTCCGATGGGCTGCGCGCCAGCTTCCCACACTACACCCTCGACGACATGGTCGACGCGCAGTACCGGCTGCTCACCGAGGGCCTCGGCATCGATCGCGTGCGCCTCATCTTCGGCTATTCGATGGGCGGCATGAACGTGTGGACCTGGGCCGTCCGCTATCCGGACTACGCCGACGCGCTGATCCCGATGGCCTCGCTGCCCGGGCCGATGGCCGGGCGCAACTGGATGATGCGCCGCATGCTGATCGACTCCGTGCGCAACGACCCGGCGTGGAACAACGGCGACTACACGGAACAGCCGCCCAACCTCCGCATCGCATCCGCCTGGTTCGGCATCGCCACCTCCGGCGGCGAGCAGGCGCTCTGGGCCAAGGCGCCGACGAATGCCGAGGCAAGCGCCTTCGTCGACGACCGCATGGCCAACGCCAAGGTCGGCGACGCCAACGACGTCATGTACCAGTGGGACGCCTCGCGCGACTTCGACCCCTCGCCGGACCTCGAGAAGATCACGGCCCACGTGCTCGTGATCAATTCCGACGACGACGAGCGCAATCCGCTGTCGCTGGGCATCCTGGAGGAGGCGATGCCGCGCATCGCCAACGGGCAGGTCTACATCATCCCCGGCGGCCCCGAGACCTCGGGACACGGTACGCCGGCACAGGCGGCGCTCTATGCCGACAAGGTCGCGGAGTTCCTCGCGAGCGTCCCGAAGATGTAACCGGACAGACCGCCGGCCGGCCATCCGGCCGGCGGACAATACGTCAACCCTCACGACCGGGCGCTCAGGGCAGCCGGACGCACGCGCCTTGCACGTGCCAAGGAGGATTGCCTAATCCTGCTTCACCCACCGGCCGCCATCGTTCTGCCGCCAGTAAGTCGCGTCGTGGCCGGCCGCCTGCGCCGCCTTCCATGCGGCGCGCGCCCGGGCGACGGCCTCCTGCTCGCCCGCGTCGAACAGGAAGACCGTGCGCTCATAGCCTTCAAGCTCGGCGGTGTCAGCGCCGTCGACGAGGAAGCGTACGTTGGCGCCGTTTGGGTTGTCGTCGCCGGTCGTGAGCCACACCGGCTGCTCCTCGGCGTGGCCGTCCGCCGCGGAGCCGTGCGGCAGGAACGAAGTCTCGTCGAACGACCAGAGATGCGCATTGAGCGATTCCAGCCGCTCCTCCGATCCGACCTTCACCACCGCCCGCCAGCCGCGCTCCAGGCTGCGCTGCAGGAGTCCCGGCAAGACGCCCTCCAGCGGAAGCCGCTCCAGGTGGTAGAAAAGGACCTCAGCCATCACGAGCGGCCCGGTGGTTCCTCCCCCATCGCAGATGGGGATGAACCAATCGGACCACGATCAACCCTTCTTCCCCTCGTATCTCGCGCGCACAAGTTGGTCGAGCAGCCGGACGCCCCAGCCCGAGCCCCATGAGCGGTTGGTCTCCGAGTTGGGCGAGCCCATCGCAGTGCCCGCTACGTCGAGATGCGCCCATGGCGTGTCGTTCTCGATGAATCGCTGAAGGAACTGCGCGGCGGTGATCGAGCCGGCATTGCGGCCGCCGACGTTCTTCATGTCGGCGAACTTCGAATCGATGAGCTTGTCGTATTCGGAGGCAAGCGGCATGCGCCAGACATTCTCGCCCGTCGCCAGGCCGGCCTTCGTCAACGCCCCGGACAGCGCGTCGTTGTTGGAGAACATCCCGGCATTGTGATTGCCGAGCGCAATGATGATGGCGCCGGTGAGGGTCGCGAGATTGACGATCGCCGCCGGCTTCTCGTTCCGCTGCACGTAGGTCAGGAGGTCGGCAAGCACCAGCCGCCCCTCGGCGTCCGTGTTGATCACCTCGATCGTCTGCCCGGACATGGAGGTGACGATGTCGCCCGGGCGCTGCGCCTTGCCGTCGGGCATGTTCTCCACCAGTCCGACGATGCCGATTGCGTTCACCTTGGCCTTGCGCCCGGCAAGCGCGCGCATAAGCCCGGAAACGGCGGCGGCGCCGCCCATGTCGCCCTTCATGTCCTCCATGCCGGCGGCCGGCTTGATGGAGATGCCGCCCGTGTCGAAGACCACGCCCTTGCCGACGAAGGCGACGGGCTCGTCCTTCGCCCGCCCGCCTTTCCAGTGCATCAGGACGACCCGCGGCGGCCGCGCCGAGCCCTGCGAGACGCCGAGCAGCGCGTTCATCTTCAGCTTGCGGAGCTCCGGCTCGCCGAGCACCGTCACCTCCACGCCGAGGTCGGAGAGATCCTTCAGCCTGTCTGCAAACTCGACCGGGCCGAGCACGTTGGCCGGCTCATTGACGAGGTCGCGGGCGAAGGCCACGCCTTCGGCCACCGCCGAGGCGGTGTTCCAGGCCCGCACCGCAGCGCGCGGATCGGGAACAGCCAACGTGTAGCGGCGCGGTTTCGGCCCGTCATCGCCGTTCTCCTTCTTCTTCTTGGTCTTGTAGCGGTCGAAGCTGTAGGACCGCAGCACGATGCCGAGCGCCACCGCAGTGGCCTCTTCGGCCGTCACGCCGCGGCCGGACGGCTTCTCGATGAGGACTGTCGTCTCGCTCTCCCCCCCGGCCGCGCCCGCGATCGTCCCGCCGAGCTTCAGCCAGTCCTGCGGGGTCAGCTTGCGCAAGTCGCCAAGCCCGGCGAAGGTCAGCCGGTCGAGCTCCACGCCCGCCGGCGCCAGCAGCTGCAGGGTCTTCATCGCCTTGCCCTCGAACTTCGAAGCGGCGGCCGCGCGCGCGAAGGCACCGCCCGTCTTCTCCGCCAGGGCGGCCGACACCGGCCCCAGCTTCAGGCTCTGGTCGGTCAGAAGCACCGCGGAGCCGGAGGCCGGCGCGGCCAGTTTCGCGAACTTGATCTCGGCGGGCTCTGCCATTTTTTCGCCTTTCGCGTGGGACGGGCTAGCTGGGACCGGGATAGAGAAGCTTTGCTCCATTGCGTCAAGTCACACGAAGATCGCGTCCGCCCGCAAATGGAACGGGCCCGGGCCGGATACCGCGAGCGAGGAATGCGTGAAGCGGCCAGAATTCACCGCACGCCGCTGGCGCTGCTCGTCGGGATTCTCGCCACCTTGAATCGAACGATCGATGACAGCGAGATTCCGATCGTCGCGGCAGCGTGGGCCCCGCCGAGGGCGGTCCGCCGCCAGGCTGACCGGCCTCGACGCCGATCGCTTCCGCGTCGCCTTTCACAGCGCCATGGCGGGACCTGGCGGCTTCTGCTGACTGGCGCCGCAGTCGGGTTTTTGCTTTATGCTGCCAGCCAGATCGTGAACGATCTGGGCGCGAACAGCATCATCAACCCGGTGTTGGCCGCGTGGCCGCCGCCGATCGTCGGGACTACGTTCGGCGCAACGGCCCTGCTGTACCAGGAGGACGGGTGACGCTCGAAGTTGCGTATGAGCGTAAAGGGAGGGCCGGTCGCCGCCTGGCCGATGTCGGCCGGCTGCTGGTTGCATGCGCCGTATCCGCCGGCCTGATCGCACAGGTGCCGGCTATTGCGCAGTCGATCGTCCCGGTGCCGGCGCCGGAGGCGGATTCCAGCGCGCGGCTGCTGCTCGAGGCGGACCAGCTCGTATACGATTTCGATCGCGAGACCGTGACGGCGATCGGAAACGTTCAGATCTACTATGGCGAGTATGTGCTGGACGCCGGCCGGGTGACCTACGACCAGAGGTCGGGTCGGCTGATCGCGTCCGACGGCGTGCGCATGCTGGAGCCGAACGGAAACGCCCTCACCGCGGCACACCTCGACATCACCGAGACTTTCCGCGACGGGTTCGTGGCAAACCTCAACGTCGTCACGCCGGAGGGCGGCCGTTTCGCCGCTGACGTCGCCGAGCGGCGCGATGGAGAGACGACGATCTTCCACGCGGGCAGCTACACGGCCTGCGTGCCGTGCAGGGAGCACCCGGACCGGCCGCCGCTCTGGCAGATCAAGGCCGCCCGCATCGTGCACAACCAGACGGAGAAGACGGTCTACTACAGGAATGCGCGGCTGGAGTTCTTCGGCATTCCCGTCGCCTATACGCCGATCTTCTTCCATCCCGATCCGACGGTAAGGCGCAAGACGGGCTTCCTGGTCCCTTCCGTGATACGCGGCGACGCGATCGGAACCGGAGTCACGACACCGTTTTTCTGGAACCTCGCGCCGAACTTCGACGTCACCTTCTCCCCGACCTTTCTGACGAAGCAGGGCGTGCTCGGCCAGGCGCAGTGGCGCCACCGCCTGATGAACGGCGCCTATTCCATCCGCGCCGCCGGTATCTTTCAGCGCGATCCCGATGCCTTCATCGACGACGACGGCACGCCCCTCAGCGGCAACAGGACCTTCCGCGGCAGCGCCCGTACAGAGGGCGAGTTCGCCCTCGGCCGGAACTGGACGTTCGGGTGGGACGTCCACGCCACGTCAGATGCAACGTTCAACCGCGACTACGACATATCGAGCTCAACCGACAGGGAGCTCGCGTCCACCGTCTTTCTTAGTGGCTCAAACGAGACCAACCGCTTCGATCTGCGAGGCTATCACTTTCGCGTACAGCGCGAGGACACCTCGGAGACGCTGCCGGGCGGAAGCAGCCACGTGCACGATGACCAGAACGAGCAGGCCTTCGTCCATCCCGTGCTCGACCATAACTACATCTTCGACCAGCCCGTGCTCGGGGGCGAGCTGCGGCTCGATTCCAACCTGACCAGCGTCACGCGCCGCTCGAGCGATCTGCGGCATCCGCCTCCCCCCTTCGATCCATACTACGCTGGGGTGGCGGGGACGTTCACCCGCGCCACCACCCGGGCCAGCTGGCGGCGGCAGCTGATCGCGCCGGGCGGGCACGTGATCACGCCCTTCGCCTACCTCCAGGCGGACGCTAACTGGATCGACGATGACGATCCCGCGCCGGGGCTCTCGGACTCGTCGCTGCTGGGGCGTGCGATGCCCGCCGTCGGCGTCGAATACGAGTGGCCGTTCCTGGCGACCCTCGGCTCGACGGTTCATACCTTCGGGCCACGCGCGCAGCTCGTCGTTCGTCCCGACGAAGCGCATCCCGGCATCCTGCCGAACGAGGATTCGCAAAGCCTCGTATTCGACGACACGAGCCTTTTCCTCTGGGACAAGTTCTCCGGCTACGACCGCCAGGAGGGCGGCATGCGCGCCAATCTCGGGTTCGTCTATCAGGGGCTTTTTCCCAACGGCGCGTCGGTGGACGCTCTCATAGGCCAGTCCTTCCAGGTCGCCGGCGACAACTCGTTCGCGCTGCGCGACCACGCGTTGACGGGCATCGGCTCCGGACTGGAGACCGACGTCTCCGACATCGTGGCGCGGATCACGGTCAACAGCGGATACGGCGTCGGAGCCACCGCACGAGGGCGCTTCGACGAGAACAGCCTCGGGCTCGAGGCCGCGGAGATCGGGGCAATCGGCACCTACGGGGCGAGCACGGCCTCGCTCGGCTATGCCTATTACCGCACCAGCGCCGCCGCCGGCATTTTCGAGCGGCGCGAGGAAGTCAACTTGGCCGCCTCCGTGGAGCTGGTCGACAACTGGTCCGTCCTCGGCTCGATCGTCTACGACCTCGAAAACGAGTCCTCGGTTTCCCGCAGCCTCGGCCTTGCTTACGCCGACGACTGCTTCGAGTTCTCTGCGGTGTATTCCGAGACGGAAGATCCCTATACCGATCTCGTGTCCGACCGGCGCATCTTCTTCCGGCTCAACCTTCGCACCCTGGTGGAGACCTCGTTCAGCTCGCAGCTCGGGAACGATGCGCAATGAGGCCACCGGGTGCCGGATTTTCGACAGATTGGCCGCTAGACTGCGGCACGATTCGCAAAAACAGCAGCGGGAGCGGGAAATGACGTTCGTCCCGGGCCACATGCCCACACGCGCAGGTCGTCTGACCACGGCTGCCGCCTTCCTGCTCGCGGTCCTTGCGGGGATCGCCGCGCTGCCTGCGTGGGCGAGCTCGATTCAGATTCTTGTGAACGACGAGCCGATCACGAGCTTTGACGTTCAGCAGCGCACGCAGATGATCCGCACCTTCTCGCGAGGCAGGCAAGGCGAGAAGCAGGCCATCGAGCAGCTCGTCGACGAGCGCCTCATGCTGCAGGAGGCAAGGCGTCGGCGCGTCGAGATAGGCGATGCGGAAGTGGAGGCCGAGTTCGCGGCGCGGGCGCGCTCGGCAAACCTCTCACCGCCTCAGTTCCAGCAGGCGATGCGTCAGGCCGGCTTTGATCCGCAGACGTTCAAGGACTTTCTGCGGGCCAATATGGCCTGGGCGCGGATCGTGCGCGCCCGGTTCCAGGCAACCGTGAACATCTCGGAGCAGGAGGTGGCTGCCGCCCTCACCGGGCGTGAGGACGCGGGAGAGACAAGGACGGCGACGGAGTATCTGCTGCAGCAGATCATCTTCGTGGTGCCGTCAGGCTCGGGGGCGGGCGCCCTGGAGCAGAAGCGGCGGGAAGCCGCGGCCTTCCGCGGCGAATACCAGGGTTGCGAGCAGAGCCTCGCAAACACCAGACCCGGAGTCGTGGTGCGGCCCTCCATCCGCCGCGAGGAGAGCCAGTTGTCGGCCGACCTCAGGGCCGAGCTTGCCGGGCTCGAGGTGGGCGGCATAAGCGCTCCGGAGAAGGTGCCCGAAGGCATCCAGCTGCTCGGCGTCTGTGCCAAGAAAGAGATCGCCGGCCAGACCGAGGCCGCGGTCGAGGCGCGTCAGGAAATTTCCAGCGAGCGCGGGCAGCTTCTGGCGCGCCGCTATCTCCGCGACCTGCGCTCCGACGCCGTCATCGAATACCGGTGAGCGCGGGGCGGACCCCGCTCGCCCTGACGGTCGGCGAGCCGGCGGGAATCGGCCCCGACATCACCGTGGACGCATGGCTGGCGCGCGACTCCGCCCGCGTGCCTCCCTTCATCTTTGTGGGCGACGGAGACCTCCTGGCCCGGCGCGCGGCGGCCATGGGGCGCGAGGTCCGCGTGGTCCCGGCGCAGCCGGGCGAAGCCGACGCCATCTTCCCCGAGGCGATTCCGTGCCTTGGAAGCGCGCCGGCGATGGCGGGCGTGCCGGGCGCCATCGACGGGGGCGACACTGCCAGGGTCATCGAGTCGATCCGCGCGGCGGTCCGGCTGGTCCGCGCCGGCGAGGCGGTGGCGGTCGTCACCAACCCCATCCAGAAGAAGGCGCTCGACGCGATCGGCTTCGGGCATCCGGGCCACACGGATTTCCTCGGCGCGCTCAGCCGGGAGATTTTTGATCAGCCGGCGACCCCCGTCATGATGCTGGCCGGGCCGGGCCTTCGCGTGGTTCCGGTCACGGTCCACATCGCGCTAGCGGACGTGCCGCGCAGGCTGACGACGGACCTGATCGTGGAGGCGGGCAGGATCGTCGCGCACGATCTTGAGACACGCTTCGGCATCCCGGCGCCGCGGCTTGCCGTGGCAGGCCTCAACCCGCATGCGGGCGAGGAAGGCATGCTCGGCGGCGAGGACGAGAAGGTGGTCCGCCCGGCCGTCGAAGCGCTCCGTGCCGCCGGCATCGACGCGGCCGGCCCACTTCCGGCCGACACGATGTTCCACGACGCCGCTCGGCGAACCTACGACGCGGCGCTGTGCATGTATCACGACCAGGCGCTCATCCCGATCAAGACGCTGGCCTTCGACGAGGCCGTCAACGTGACGCTCGGGCTGCCGTTCGTGCGCACCTCCCCCGACCACGGCACGGCGCTCTCGCTCGCCGGAACGGGCAAGGCGCGCGCGGCGAGCCTGATCGAGGCGCTCAAGATGGCGGATCGGCTGGCGTGTGCGGGGGCCGCGACTTGAGCGCATCGGCGCTGGAGGCCCTGCCGCCGCTTCGCGAGGTCATCTCCGAGCACGGGCTCGCCGCCCGCAGGGCGCTCGGACAGAACTTCCTGCTCGACCTCAATCTGACCCGCCGCATCGCCCGCGCCGGAGGGCCTCTCGATTGCGCGCATGTCATCGAGGTCGGGCCAGGGCCGGGCGGCCTCACACGCGCCCTCCTGATGGAGGGCGCCGGGCACGTCACCGCCATCGAGCGCGACCGCCGCGTCCGCCCTGCGCTTGAGGCAGTCGCCGCTGCCGCCCCCGGCCGCCTGACCGTCATCGAGGCCGACGCGCTCGCCGTCGACTACGCGGCGCTCGCGGCAGGTAAGCCGGTTCGGATCGTCGCGAACCTTCCCTACAACATCGCGACACCGCTTCTCACGGGCTGGCTCTCCGCCGCGCCGTGGCCCCCCTACTGGCAGAGCCTGACGCTCATGTTCCAGCGCGAGTTGGCGGAGCGCATCGTCGCCACATCCGGATCGAAGGCCTACGGGCGCCTCGCGGTGCTGGCGCAGTGGCGCACGCGCCCTGCAATCGCATTCGACGTCCCGGCGCGCGCCTTCACGCCGCAGCCCAAGGTAAGCTCAGCGGTCGTTCGGCTGGAGCCGAAGCCTGATGCAAGGCCGCTTCCCGTCCCCGCCGTGGAGGCCGTGACCGCTGCGGCGTTCGGGCAAAGGCGCAAGATGCTGAGGTCGAGCCTGCGGCGCATCTGGCTCGATCCCGAGCCGGTGCTCGCCGAAGCCGGCATCGAACCGACGCTCCGCGCCGAGCAACTGCCGGTCGAGGCTTTCCTACGGCTTGCCGGGCTCTTCGCCGCCCGCGCTGCCTGAGCCGGGCTCGCCCAGCGCCTCGTCGGCCTCCCTCAGCAGACCGTCGACGAACGCGCTAAGGCCGACAACCCTCTCGCGTCGCAGACGCTCCGCCTTCAGGATGGCGCGGACCATCGGAAACGACTCGCCCAGATCCTCGTTGACCAGGACGTAGTCATACTGCGTCCACTTGCCGATCTCGTCCCGGGCATTGGCAAGCCGCCGCTTGATCGTCTCGGAGCTGTCCTCCGCGCGCCGCTCGAGCCGCCCCTTCAACTCACGGAACTTCGGCGGCAGCACAAAGATGCGCACGAGGTCCACCGTCAGTTCCCCGTCCCGCGAGAGCTGTTCCGTGCCCTGCCAGTCAATGTCGAAAAGCACGTCGCGTCCTTCGGCGAGCGCCTTCTCCACCGGTTCCCTCGGAGTACCGTAATGGTTCCCGTGCACCTCCGCCGATTCCAGCAGCTCGCCGTGGTCGCGCATGCGCGTGAACGTGGGCACGTCTATGAAATGGTAGTGCTGCCCGTCGACCTCGCTCGCCCGCCGCGGGCGTGTGGTGACCGAAATGGAGAGGATAAGGTCTTCCTCTTCGGAGAGGAGCAGCCGCGCCAGTGTCGATTTGCCCGCACCGGACGGCGAGGAGAGCACGAACATCAGGCCCCTGCGGGCAAGCCGGATCGAGCCGTTGTTCATGCCAGGTTTTGCACCTGCTCGCGGAACTGGTCGATGGTCGCCTTGAGCTCGACCCCGATCGCCGTCAGGCGGCGGTCGTAGGCCTTGGCGCAGAGCGTGTTGGCCTCGCGGTTGAATTCCTGCGCCAGGAAGTCGAGCCGCCGCCCGACCGCGCCGCCGGTCCCGATCAGATCGCGTACGCCCGCCACATGCGCCCGCAGCCGGTCGAGCTCCTCGCGTACGTCGGACCGGGTTGCCGCTAAAAGGGCCTCCTGGTGCAGCCGCTCCGGATTGAGTCCGTTCGTCTCCTCCGTGAGCAGCGCCACCTGGTCGCGGATGCGCGCCTTCAGCACCTCCGGTGCCTCGGCGGAGATGTTGTCCGCCTCGTCGACCATGCGCGCGATGGCCGTGAGCTGTTCGTCGAGCACGGTGGCGAGCCGCGCGCCCTCCTCCCGCCTGGCTGCCGCAAGTCCTGCCATCGCTTCGCCGAAAGCCTCAACGATCGCCGCGTCGCGCCGCTCCGCGGCTTCGCCTTCCGGCGCGGCCCCGCCGTCGTGCAGGACGCCGGGGATCGCGAGCAGGCCGTCGGCGGTCGGCATGGCAATGCCCTCGACGGCGGCAAGCCGCCGCGCGGCGGCGATCACCAGGGCCAACGCATCCTCGTTCAGCGCCAGTTGCGGGCGAGCAGCGTCCGCCTCCTTCTGCAGCGCGAAGAAGCAGCTCCCCCGCTGCAACGTAGAGCGCACCAGGGCGCGCACTTCCGTCTCCAGGTGGTCAAGGCCCGGCGGCAGGCGCAGGCGTATCTCCAGCCCGCGCGCATTCACGCTCTTCAGCTCCCACGAGAACTTCGTCCCATCGACCTCGAAGGAGGTACGGGCGAAGCCCGTCATGCTGGACAGCGCCATTGAATCCCGGCCGTTTGAAGCGCACGGACTGTAGACGCGGCGACAGCGGGCAACAACCCGCACACCGGCAGCACAGAGGACTATTCCCCGGCTGCCTCCCCGGTCGCGTTCGCGTCGTCGTTGTCTTCGCCTTCGTCCTCCGAGGCTTCGGCCTCCGCGGCCTCGGCCTCGACCGCGGCCCTTCGCTCCGTCTCGATCTCGCGCCAGCGCGCAACATTGCGGTTGTGCTCGTCAAGCGTCGCGGCGAAGGCGTGGCCGCCCGTGCCGTCGGCGACGAAGTAAAGCTCGTCTGTCCGCGACGGGTTGGCGACCGCCTCGAGCGCCGCGCGGCCGGGATTGGCGATCGGCCCCGGCGGCAATCCGGCGACCTGGTACGTGTTGTAAGGCGTCTCGCGGTCCAGTTCGGAGCGCAGGATCACATGGCCGGCGGGCGCGCCCGCGCCGCCGTAGACCCCATAGATGATGGTCGGATCGGACTGGAGGCGCATGCCGCGCTCCAGCCGGTTGAGGAAGACGGCGGCGACGCGCGGCCGTTCATCGGCGCGGCCGGTCTCCTTCTCCACGATCGAAGCGAGCGTCACCAGTTCCTCCGGCGTCTCGATCGGGAGCCCAGGCGCCCGGCGTGCCCAGACCTCCGCGACGGCGCGCTCCTGCGCCCGCATCATCTGGTCGAGCATCTGCTGGCGCGTGGCGCCGCGCGTGAACTTGTAGGTCTCGGGCAGCAGCGAGCCCTCAGGCGGAATCTCCACGATCTCGCCGGTCAGCACCGGATCGAGATTGAGCCGGTCCACGATCCTCTGGCTGGTCCACCCTTCCGGGAAGGTGACGGACTGCAGCACCGAGCGCCCGGAGATCAAGTCGTTCAGGACATCGCGCATGCTGACGCCGGGCTGGAACAGGTACTCGCCCCATTTCAGGTCGGCGGCGGAATTCGTCAGCCGCACCGCGGCTGTGAATATGAGAGGGCTGCCGATGACGTTTTGGCGCCTGAGCTGCGCTGAGATGGAATCGAGGTCGGAGCCGCGTTGCACGAGGACGCTGGTCGTCTCCCTCAGCGGGCCTGGCGCGTTGTATGCTTGGTGGCCGTAATAGAGCGCGGCGCCTACGCCGAGCACGATGAGGACAGTGGACATCACGAAGAAATTCAGCACCACGACCAGCGGGTGACGCGCCTTCTGCGACCGCGGGGGAGGCGGCGGAGCAGCCTCGGGCTGCAGGACCTGGCGCGGGCTCTTTGGCGAGGCGCGGCGGCGGACCGCGTGTTGCTGCGGTTCTTCGTGGGCCGGCATGTCGAGCGGCGCCACCGCCGGCATGTCCGGAGGGTCAAGGTCGCCCGGGCGGTTTCGCTGTCTCATGGTGTGGCCCGATCGGTTTCCGCAAGGCGCTTAGTCGGCTCCGAATGTGGCGAAACCCGGAGACCTGTCATACGCGTCGGAAGACCAGCGAAGCGTTTGTCCCGCCAAAACCGAAGGAATTCGACAGCGCCGTGTCTATGCGCTTCTCTTTCGCCTTCAGGGGAACCAGGTCGACGGCCGTTTCGACCGACGGGTTCTCGAGGTTCAGGGTCGGCGGAACCTTGCCGTCGCGCATGGCGAGCAGGCAGAAGATCGCCTCCACGGCACCGGCCGCGCCCAGCAGGTGGCCGATCGCCGACTTGGTGGACGACATCGTAAGCCCGGCCGCGGCGTTACCCATGACCCGCTCCACGGCGCCGAGCTCGATCTCGTCGCCGAGCGGCGTCGATGTGCCGTGCGCGTTCACGTAGTCGACCTCCGACGGGTCGACCTCCGCGCGCTTCAGCGCCGCCCGCATGCAGCGATAGGCGCCGTCGCCGCTCGCCTCCGGCGCGGTGATGTGGAAAGCGTCGCCGGAGAGCCCGTAGCCGATGACCTCCCCGTATATCTTCGCGCCGCGCGCCTTGGCGTGCTCGTATTCCTCCAGCACGAGCGCCCCGGCGCCCTCCCCCATGACGAAGCCGTCGCGATCTTTGTCATAGGGCCGCGAGGCCTTCTCCGGCGTATCGTTGAAGCCCGTCGAGAGCGCGCGGCAGGCGGCGAAACCGGCAAGCGAGATGCGGCAGACCGGCGATTCCGTGCCGCCGGCCACCATCACGTCGGCGTCGCCGAGCGCGATCAGCCGCGAGGCGTCGCCGATCGCGTGCGCCCCGGTCGAGCATGCGGTGACGACCGCATGATTGGGGCCCTTCAGGCCGTGTTTGATGGAAATGTAGCCGGACGCAAGATTGATTAGCCGGCCTGGAATGAAGAACGGCGAGATGCGGCGCGGACCCTTTTCGTGCAGCGTGATCCCCGCCTGGACGATCCCGTCGATGCCGCCGATCCCCGATCCGAACAGCACACCTGTCGTGTAGCGTTCGTCGCCGCTCTTCGGCTCCCAACCGGAATCTGCCAGCGCTTCGTCGGCCGCCGCCATGCCGAAGATGATGAAGTCGTCGACCTTGCGCTGCTCCTTCGGCTCCATCGAAAGGTCGGGATTGAAGGTGCCGTTCGACCCGTCGCCGCGGGGAATCCGGCAGGCGATCTTCGAGGGCAGGTCGGAGACGTCGAAATCGTCGACGCGGACCGCGCCGTTCTCACCAGCGATCAGGCGCGACCATGAGGTCTCGACGCCGCTGCCAAGCGGCGTCACCATGCCCATTCCGGTGACGACGACACGCCGCATGATGCGGGCCCTGCACTGCAATCAGGAGGAGCTCTTCTCCAGAAAGGTCACCGCGTCGCCGACGGTGAGGATCGTCTCCGCCGCATCGTCGGGAATCTCGACCCCGAACTCCTCCTCGAACGCCATCACGAGCTCAACCGTATCGAGGCTGTCGGCGCCGAGATCGTCTATGAAGCTGGCTTCCTTGGTCACCTTGTCTTCTTCCACGCCGAGATGCTCAACCACGATCTTCTTGACGCGCGCCTCGATGTTGTTGTCGCTCATATTCCGTTCCTCGTCTTCGGATCAGTCATGACCCGCAATAAAGCCGGACGGCGCGGGCCGAGGCTTCGCCGTGTTGCACCCGGTTGCAGGTGGCCATTGGGGCGGGTCGTTAACACGTTTCCCGCGCCTTGACCAGCAGCCCAAACCGCCCGCAGGACGGGGATTTTAGGGCTTCGTTCAGCCTCGTCAAATCATCGCCATCCCGCCGTTCACATGGACTGTCTGGCCGGTCACGTAGGCCGCCTCGTCGCTCGCCACGTAGACGACGGCGGCGGCCACCTCAGCGCCCGTTCCCAGCCGCCCCGTCGGGATGGTGCCGAGGATCGATTCGCGCTGCTTCTCGTTCAGCCTGTCGGTCATGGCGCTTTCGATGAAGCCCGGCGCAACGCAGTTGACGGTGATGCCGCGGCTCGCGACCTCGTGTGCCAGCGCCTTCGACAGGCCGATCATGCCGGCCTTTGACGCGGCGTAGTTCGCCTGCCCGGCATTGCCGGTGACTCCGACGACGGAAGTGATGCCGATGATGCGCCCGTGGCGCTGCCGCATCATGCCCCTCAGCGCCGCCCGGGCGAGGCGGAACCCGGCCTCCAGGTTGACCCGGATCACCACCTGCCAGTCCTCGTCCTTCATCCGCATGGCGAGGCCGTCGCGCGTCAGCCCGGCATTGTTGACGAGGATGTCGAGCCCGCCCATCAGCCGCTCCGCCTCCGGCACGAGAGCATCCACCGACGCCCCCTCGGCGAGGTCGCACGGCGCGGCGTGCGCCCGCTCGCCCAGCCTGCCCTTCAGCGCCTCGAGCGCCTCGATGCGGGTGCCCGACAGCGTGACCGTCGCGCCCTGCGCGTGCAGCGCCTCGGCGATCGCCCCGCCGATCCCGCCGCTTGCGCCGGTGATGAGCGCCCGCCTTCCCTTCAGATCGAACAACCTCGCCTCCCCTAGCTCCTGAGCGCGGCGGCAAGCGCCGCCACCTCCTCCGCCGTCCCGGCGCTGATCGCCGTCGCTTCCGGCAGGACGCGCTTCGCAAGTCCGGTCAGCACCTTGCCGGCCCCGATCTCGGCCACCCGGTCGACGCCGTTCGCCCCGAGCCAGGCCATGGACTCCCGCCAGCGCACGGTGCCGGTCACCTGCTCCACCAGCCGCTGCCGGATCTCGGTCGGAGCCGTCAGCGGCTTCGCCAGCACGTTGGCAACCAGCGGCACCGCCGGCGGATGGATATGAACGCCCGCGAGCGCGTTCGCCATGACCTCCGCGGCCGGCTCCATCAGCGCGCTGTGGAAGGGGGCCGAGACGCTCAGCATCATGGCGCGCCGCGCCCCCTTCGTTTTGGCGATCCTCATGGCGCGCTCCACCGCGGCCTTGTGCCCCGAGACCACGACCTGGCCGGGCGCGTTGTCGTTGGCGATCTCGCAGACCTCATCCTCGCCCGCCGCCTCGCGCGCCACTTCCTCGGCCGCGTCGACGTCGAGCCCGAGGAGCGCCGCCATCGCGCCGACGCCCTCCGGAACCGCCTTCTGCATGGCCTCGCCGCGCGCGCGAAGGAGCCGCGCCGTGTCCCCGACCGTGAAGCTGCCGGCCGCGGCAAGCGCGGAATACTCGCCGAGCGAATGGCCCGCCACGTAGGCGGCGTGGTCGGAGAGCGAAACGCCCTCGCCCTCAAGCGCCCTGAGCGCCGCCATGCTCACGGCCATCAGCGCCGGCTGCGCATTGCGCGTCAAGGTGAGCGTCTGCTCCGGCCCGTCGAAGATGATCGCCGAAAGCTTCTCGCCCAGCGCCTCGTCGACCTCATCGAACACCGCGCGCGCCCCCGGCACCGCCTCGGCAAGCGCCTTGCCCATGCCAACGGCCTGGCTGCCCTGCCCCGGAAAGAGAAATGCCGTGCTCATGCGCGGTCCTGCCTCCTGGCCCCGATCCACACCGCCGGGCGCCGCGGAGTCAAGCTGGCTCCGGACGTTATCCGCGAGATGCTCAAGGGTCACTCTAAGGTCGAGGCGGCAGCGCCGGCTGCGAGATTTGCCCTTTCGTAACCTTCCCGAACGATATCGCCTCGAACCGACCCAAAATCCCCTAAATTTGGTTCAAACAAATAACAAATACGCGGGGATAGCTCAGTGGCAGAGCGTCGGGGTTCCACCCCGGAAGCGTCTGGTTCGATTCCAACTCCCCGCTCCAGACGCCGCGCATGGAGGCACAGTTCATGGAGCATCGGTCGGCACCGCGCGTCCGATCCGTCCTGAAGGCGGAAATCCGCTACAATGATGGACTGATGAGCGTGCCCTGCGTCGTCCGGGATATCTCCGACTTCGGTGCGCGGCTTGACCTCTCCGACGAAGTTGCCCTCCCTGATCGCTTCGACCTTTTCATCGACAAGAGACATCAGACGCATCGGGCCGTCGTAAGGCGGCGGCACGGAAGGGACGTCGGCGTCTCGTTCGACGATCAGCCGGAACCCAAGGCGACGGCAGAGGCCGACCTGACGCGACGCGTCGAGAAGCTGGAGGCGGAGCTCGCCGAGGTCCGTACGGTGCTCGGCCAGCTAGCGACGGCGCTGCAGGAGCGCAGCTGAAACAACGCTCAGCGGCAGTTGCAACCGGCGCAAAAACCCCCTAGATAGCGCGCTTCGCGACCGGCTTCGGCCGGGGGCTGAACGGAAAGCGGGTGCTCGGCGCCCGCAGGATCGGAAGTCCGGTCCGGTTTCCGGTGTCTCCGCTCTCGAAGGCGTCATTGAGCCTTTCCGCGGCGTTCGCCGCCCGAGGCTTCGACGAGGCTCCGCGCTCGATGCGGGTCGCAAGAGGAAAGGCAGAGACTGCATGGCATTCTACGAGCATGTGTTTCTCACCCGGCAGGACGTGTCGTCGCAGCGCGTCGACGAGCTCGTCGAGCAGTTCAAGGGTGTGATCGAGACGGGCGGCGGGTCGGTCGGCAAGACCGAGTACTGGGGGCTGAAGAGCCTCGCCTTCCGCATCAACAAGAACCGCAAGGCGCACTACACGCTGATGAACATCGACGGTCCGCATCAGGCGATCTCGGAGATGGAGCGGCAAATGCGCATCAACGAGGACGTGCTGCGCTTCCTCACGGTCCGCGTCGACGAGCTGGAGGAGCAGCCGTCGGTGCAGATGCAGAAGAAGGAACGCGACGAGCGCCGCCGCCGCGACCGCGAGCGCCGCCGCGATGACGAAGACGGAGCACCATCCTGATGGTCGATATCGCACAGCTTCCCACGCGCCGGCCCTTCCACCGCCGCCGCAAGACCTGCCCCTTCTCCGCGGAGGGCGCGCCCCCGATCGACTACAAGGACGTGAAGGTCCTTGAGCGATACATCTCCGAGCGCGGCAAGATCGTGCCCTCGCGCATCACCGCCGTGTCGGCCAAGAAGCAGCGCGAGCTTGCGCGTGCCATCAAGCGCGCCCGCTTCCTCGGCCTCCTGCCCTACGTTCTGAGGTAGGGCGCGGCCATTCGCTGGGACGGGCCTTCGGCCGGCCGTCCCTAACCGCCTCGGGCGGGACAGCAAGGAGACAGGATCATGGACGTCATTCTTTTGGAACGCATCGCCAGGCTCGGCCAGATGGGCGACGTGGTACGCGTGCGCGGCGGCTATGCGCGCAACTTCCTCCTGCCGCAGGGCAAGGCGCTGCGCGCCAACGACGCCAATCGCCAGCGCTTCGAGCACGAGAAGGTGCAGCTCGAGGCACGCAACCTCGAAGCGCGGAAGGAGGCCGAAGCGGTGGCGGGCAAGCTCTCCGGCCAGAGCTTCGTGGTCATCCGGCAAGCCGGCGAGACCGGCCAGCTCTACGGCTCGGTCTCGACGCGCGACATCGCCGACAACGCCGCGGAGTCCGGCTTCTCCATCGAGCGCCGGCAGGTGCGCCTCGACCGCGCGATCAAGACTGTCGGCATGCACGAGGTCCTTATCACGCTCCACCCGGAGGTGGAGGTGCCGATCACCATCAACGTCGCCCGCTCCAGCGACGAGGCGGAGCGCCAGGCGCGCGGCGAGGACCTGACCCGCCCCGAGGCGTTGCTCGAGGCGGAAGAGGCACAGGAAGCGGCCGAAGCCGCTGCGCAGGAGCTTCTGGATGCCGGCGTGTCCGAGGAGGACGTGCTGGAGGGTGGCGACGCCGCCGATGTGCCCAGGGCTTCGGACGAAGAAGCCGAGGCGGACGCGGGACGGCCGGCCGGCTGACCGCGCCCGCATCCTCGCGTTTCTTGGGGGCGCCTGCGGGCGCCCTTCGTGCTTTCAAGGCCGGACGCGCGACTGCGGACTGCGGCCCGGGGGGAACGGGGCACGCGCCGCCGGCCCTCGGCCAGGGATAGTTTTCCTCTCTACGGCTCTCGGGCAGATGTCGCGTCTTTTGCCTCTGCCGGAAATCCCGCGCTTACTCACGAGCCGTTCCAGCGGAGATTTCATACCTCGATGCTCGAGCTCGTCACCTTCATCGCGGTGGGATTCTTCGCCCAGCTGATCGATGGCGCGCTGGGCATGGCCTACGGCGTCACCGCCACCAGCGTGCTCCTGCAACTCGGCGCGCCGCCGGCCGTGGCAAGCGCCAGCGTCCACGCCGCGGAGGCGTTCACCACCGGAGCCTCGGCGCTCTCGCACTGGCGGCTCGGCAATATCGAGCGCCGGCTGGTCGTGCGCCTGGCGGTTCCGGGCGTGCTCGGCGGCATCGCGGGCGCGTACCTCCTCTCTTCCTTCCCAGGCGACACGCTTCGCCCGCTTGTGAGCCTCTACCTCCTCGCAATGGGCATCGTGATCCTGGCGCGCGCCTTCCGCCGCGCCGCCGGCACGATCGACCTGAAGACCCGCCCGGTGACCATGCTCGGCCTCTCCGGCGGTTTCCTCGATGCCGTCGGCGGCGGCGGCTGGGGCCCGATCGTCGCCTCCCGCCTTATCGGTGCGGGCGGCACGCCACGCCTTGTCATCGGTTCGGTAAACTGCGCGGAGTTCTTCCTCACCTTCACGATCACGCTGACGTTCCTGGCGACGATCGGGCTGGACCTGTGGCCGGTGATCCTCGGACTCATCATTGGCGGCGCCGCGGCCGCGCCGCTCGGCGCCCTGCTGGCCGCCCGTGTCCCCGCCAAGCCCCTGATGATCCTTGTAGGATGCCTCGTTTCGATCCTCAGCATCACCAACATCGTCAACGTCTTACGGCAGTTCCTTTAGGTCTGCCGCCAAGCGATCTGTGCTTGCGCATCATGATGAACAGTATTTGAATGAGCCAGACCAGGAGTGGAAGCGTCGTCAGCCGGAGGAGAAGATGAACCGTTGGCTGGATCGCCTGATACGTCAGGTCATGCGGCGCGGTCGACTTGAGGTGACGTGGGCGGACGGAGCGGTCTCCACCTATGGCACCGGCGGCGGGCATGCCGCGCGCGTCGTCTTCCACGATCCGGGCGCAGAATGGGCGGTGCTGCGCAACCCGGAGCTCGCCATCGGCGAAGCCTACATGGACGGGCGCATCTCCTTCCCGGACGACTCGCTCCTCCCGTTCCTGCTTCTGGCGAACGACACCTGGGGGGAAGCGCGCAAGGTCACGTTCTACAGGGTCGTGAAAAGGCTCAACTACCTCACGCGGCGCCTGGCGCAGAACAATACCATCGCCAAAGCGCGGCGCAACGTGCGTCACCACTATGACCTCGACGGGCGGCTCTATCACCTCTTCCTCGATTCCGACATGCAGTACTCCTGCGCCTATTTCGACCGGCCGGACGCCGATCTGGAGGAGGCGCAATGGGCGAAGAAGCGGCACCTCGCCGCCAAGCTGGCGCTCGAGCCGGGCCAGAGCGTGCTCGACATCGGCTCCGGCTGGGGCGGCCTGGGACTTTTCCTCGCCGAGCAGTTCGACGTGAACGTCACCGGTGTCACGCTTTCCACCGAGCAGCACGACATTTCCTGCAGGCGCGCGCATGAGCGCGGCCTGGCCAGACAGGTGCGCTTCGAGCTCAGGGACTACCGCTCGCTCGACGCTCAGTTCGACCGCATCGTGTCGGTCGGCATGTTCGAGCACGTCGGCGCGCATCTCTACTGGGAGTTCTTCGATGCGGCGGCCCAGCTTCTCAAGCCTGACGGCGTGATGGTGCTGCACTCCATCGGCCGCTTCGATCCCCCCACCACCACCAACCCGTGGATCGCCAAGCACATCTTCCCCGGCGGCTACATCCCGGCGCTGTCGGAGGTGCTGGCCTCGGTGGAGCGTGCCGGACTGCTCGTCGCCGATGTGGAAATTCTCCGGCTCCATTACGCGGAGACGCTCAAGGCATGGCGCGAGCGCTTCCGCGCGCATTGGGACGAGGCGGCCGACATCTACGATGAGCGCTTCTGCCGCATGTGGGACTTCTATCTCGCGGGCTCCGAGGCGTCGTTCCGCAACGGCGAGATGATGGTCTTCCAGCTCCAGCTTGTGCGCGACCGCAACGTGCTGCCGCTGACGCGCGATTACATGTTCGAGACGGAGGAGCGCTTCCGCGAGAAGCTCGAACGGCCCGAATCGATTCGCTTGGCCGGGGAGTAGAATCGCGGCCCGCGTGGAGCGAAGCGAAATGCGCGGATGAGCCTCCCGGATTGCGGGGCTCCGCCCTCCGCCCGGGCTGCGAACGAAGCCTGCGCTCCGCGACACGCGGTAGCGGAATCGCCCGCGCAGAATCGGCTAGAGTCAAGCAGGCGTTTGTCACAGGCGTCTAACTCGTGTGGAAAGCGAGCGGTCTGCTTACGGTTCCCTTATGACCCTTGTGAACGCGCGCACGGCGATCCTATGACCAGCCGGAAGCTACCGGTTACCTGAATGAGCTTTGCCCACGTCATTCCGCCTGACGACGAGCCGGTGCATCGTCAGAGCCCGCACAACATCGAGGTCGAGCAGGCGCTGCTCGGCGCCATCCTCATCAACAACGAGGCGTTCTACCGCGTCTCCGATTTCCTCGAGCCGCAGCACTTCTTCGATTCGCTGCACGCGCAGATTTTTGAGAAGGCGGCGCAGCTCATAAGGCTGGGCAAAGCGGCCGACCCGCGCACCATCAAGAGCTTCCTCAAGGAGCACGAGAAGGTCGGCGATATCACCGTCGCGGAATATCTCGCGCGGCTCGCCTACGAAGCGACGACCATCATCAACGCCGCCGATTACGGCCGCACCATCTACGACCTCGCCATCCGCCGCTCGCTCATCGTGATCGGCGAGGACATGGTCAACATCGCCTACGAGGCGCCGGTGGACATGGCCCCGCGCGACCAGATCGAGGACGCCGAGCGCCGCCTCTTCGAGCTGGCCGAGAAGGGTCAGTTCAATGCGGGCTTCCAGGGTTTCGCCGAGGCGCTGAAGACGGCGATCGACATGGCCGGCGCCGCCTACCAGCGCTCCGGGCACCTCTCCGGCCTCGCCACGGGCCTCGACGACCTCGATCGGATGATGGGCGGGCTGCAGAGCTCCGACCTCATCATCCTCGCCGCGCGGCCGGCGATGGGCAAGTCGGCGCTCGCCTCCAACATCGGCTATAACATCGCCCGCGCCTGGCGCGGCGAGCAGCAGGCGGACGGCGCCATCAAGACCGTTGACGGCGGCATCGTCGGCTTCTTCTCTCTGGAAATGTCCGCGGAGCAGCTCGCCACCCGCATCCTGGCCGAGCAGGCCGGCGTCCCCTCCTCCGACATCCGCCGCGGCGCCATCCACGAGGACCAGTTCGACCGGATCGTGGAGGCCGCACAGGAGATGCAGCGCATCCCCTTCTACATCGACCAGACCGGCGGCGTCTCCATGGCGCAGCTTGCCGCCCGCGCGCGGCGGCTGAAGCGCCAGCGCGGCCTCGACCTCCTCATCATCGACTACCTGCAGCTCATTTCCGGCAACTCGCGCCGCTCGTCGGAAAGCCGCGTGCAGGAGATCACCGAGATCACCACCGGGCTCAAGGCATTGGCAAAGGAGCTGAACGTGCCGATCCTGGCGCTGTCGCAGCTCTCGCGCCAGGTGGAGAACCGCGAGGACAAGCGCCCGCACCTCGCCGACCTGCGCGAATCCGGCTCCATCGAGCAGGACGCCGACGTGGTGCTCTTCATTTTCCGTCAGGAGTACTACCTGCAGAACGCCAAGCCGAAGGAAGGCACCGACGAGTTCTTCAAGTGGCAGGCGGAGATGGAAAGCATCGCCGGCCGCGCCGAGGTGATCATCGGCAAGCAGCGCCACGGCCCCACCGGCACCGTCGCGTTGCAGTTCGAGGCCGAGGTAACGCGCTTCGCGACGCTGGCGAAGGAGGAGCGGCTGCCGGAAAGGTACGAGTGAGGCGCATCGGGAGCCGCGTTTGCCTGCATTGCGCGACATCAAATCTCCGGCGCGCGCTCCATGTAACCAGCCCCCATGCTATCCGCCGACCTCCTCGCGCTCGCGTCCGAGCGCGTGCCGCGCTACACGTCCTACCCGACTGCCGCCGAGTTCCGCGCGGATATCGGCGCCGAAAGCTGCGGCGCCTGGCTCGTTTCGCTGCCGGCGGGCACGCCGCTTTCCGTCTACGTCCACGTGC
>CAZMJQ010000324.1:0-2505 GCA_964566475.1 uncultured Propylenella sp.
TCTCCATGTCGGCCATGCGGGTGACGTCGGTGCGCAGGAAGAGCGCGGTGCCGCCGGCGGCGGCGATCTCGGAGGCGGTCCGTTCACCCGCTTCCGCGTCGATGTCGGCAAGGACCACGTGCGCGCCCTCGCGTGCGAGGAGCGTCGCGGAG
Source organism: uncultured Propylenella sp. (assembly GCA_964566475.1). Classification (GTDB taxonomy): domain Bacteria; phylum Pseudomonadota; class Alphaproteobacteria; order Rhizobiales; family Afifellaceae; genus DASWJZ01. Next base: position 153 of record CAZMJQ010000324.1, read on the forward strand.
GATTTCCCGATCCCCATTGCCGCGCCGGTGACGATCGCGACGCGCCCGTCGAGCTCCCTCTCCGCCATGTCGTTTGCCCCTGAGTTCCGTTCGCCGTCTTTCGTGTCGCATGTTCAATGCTCCGTTTTGGAGCTTGAACCACGTCGGAAGGCTCAGGATCAACGTCGGCTTTGTCTCTGGATACGATCATCCGATCGACCAAGCGAGTCGGCCGGATCGAGCCCTTCTTGCGAGTTCGGCGCACCGCAGCGAATCGCAGCCAATAATCCGACCTGGTGGAAGGCGATCAAAGGTTTTCAATGGGCCGAGGCGTGGCTATGCCCAGCATATGATCAAGCCCCGGTTTCAATCCTATATCATCTGCACGAGCCCCCGCAGCGGCAGCACACTGCTTTGCGCGCTTCTCAGGGAGACCGGCATAGCAGGACGACCGGACTCTCACTTCCATGAACCCTCCCTGGACCGGTGGCTGGAATACTATGGGCTTGCCAAGGAACGTTTTGCGTCCCGCGAGGATTCCCTTCGAGCCGTGTTCGCCAGCGCGCGTGAAAGGGGCGTTGGCGGCACCAGTGTCTTCGGGCTACGGATGCAGCGGGGGAGCTTTCCCTATTTCATTGAGCAGGCGGATCGCCTTTACCCCGGTCGGGCGAACGATGTCGAACGGATCGAGGCTGCCTTCGGTCCGACGCTGTTCGTCCACCTCCAACGCCCCGACAAGCTTGCGCAGGCGGTCTCGCTGGTGATGGCGGAGCAAACGGGGCTGTGGCATCGCGCGGCAGACGGCTCGGAACTGGAACGCCTCGCCCCACCGCAGGAGCCCAGTTATGATCGTGAGGCAATCGCGCGCCATATGGCCGACCTCGCCGCGTTGAATGCCGAATGGGAACACTGGTTCGCGCGAGAAGGTCTGGCTCCGCTGCGGATCAGCTACGACGAGTTGGCAAGCGCCCCGCAAGAGACGCTTGCTCATCTGCTGGACGCGCTCGGTCTCGATCCCCTACGCGCGCGCCGTGTTCAACCACCTACGGCCAAGCTCGCGGACGCAACAAGCCGCAAATGGAGGGAACGCTTCACTGCGGAGACATCTGCATAGCGAAAAGCGACCATTGAGCCGATGTCCCCTTCATCCGCATTGCCGACCTGCGGTTGCCAATCGATTTGCCTCAGAGGGTTGCGGAAAGCGGGACATCGGCTGAAGTGATTATCAGTACACACCCCAGTGTCGGAGGACAGAAGAAGAGGATCGTCATGGATTGGCGCGGCGGGGCCGGATGACAGCGTCGGAACGCCCCATGCTGATCGCCGGAGGCGGCATCGGCGGACTCGCAGCGGCGCTCGGGCTGGCGCGGAAGGGCTGCGCGAGCATCGTGCTGGAAAAGGCGGCGGAGCTCGCCGAAATCGGCGCCGGCATCCAGCTCGGCCCGAACGCGTTCCACTCCTTCGATCAGCTCGGCATCGGCGACGCCGCCCGCGGCATGGCGGTCTACATCGACAGCCTGAGGCTGATGGACGCGACGAGCGGCGAGGTGATCTGCGACATTCCGCTCCACGAGGCGTTTCGCGCGCGCTTCGGCAATCCCTACGCGGTGGTGCACAGGGGCGACCTCTACAAGGTGCTCCTCGACGGCTGCCGGGAGAGCCCGCTCGTCGAGCTGCGCGTCAGCAGCGAGGTGACCGGCTACGAGCAGGACGGGCGGGCCGTCACGGCGCGACTCGCGAACGGGGACAAGGTCCAGGGCAGCGGGCTCATCGGCGCGGACGGCCTGAGGTCGAACGTGCGCCAGCAGCTGATCGGCGACGGCCCTCCCCGCGTGTCCGGCCACACCACGTTCCGCTCGGTCATCCCAACGTCCGAGATGCCGGAGGACCTGCGGTGGAACGCGGCGACGCTGTGGGCCGGTCCGAAGTGCCACATCGTCCACTATCCGCTCTCCGGCTGGAAGGTGTTCAACCTCGTCGTCACGTTCCACAACGAGGCGCCCGAGCCGGTCGCGGGCAAGCCGGTGTCGCGGGACGAGGTGCTCGGCGGCTTCGGGCACATCCATCCCACCGCGCGGCGGATCGTCGAGCACGGGTCCGACTGGCGGCTCTGGGTGCTTTGCGACCGCGACCCGGCCGACAACTGGACCGACGGGCGGGTGACGCTGCTCGGCGACGCGGCGCACCCGATGCTGCAGTACATGGCGCAGGGCGCCTGCATCGCGCTGGAGGACGCCGTCGCGCTCGCGCACTGCGTGGCGGCGCACGACGACCTTGAAACAGCCTTCGCGGACTACCAGGCGCGGCGGCTGCTGAGGGCGACACGGCTGCAGCTCATGTCGCGGTTCATGGGCGAGCACGTCTACCATCCGGC
>CAZMJQ010000325.1:0-2746 GCA_964566475.1 uncultured Propylenella sp.
CTACTGACTGCTTCACGCCGAATTCCGAAAGTTCAACATCTTTCCAGCCCGACGAGATGTGTTGCTCGTTATCGGTGGTCGTGCCGTGGGCGAAATAGGTGATTTTGATAGACATAGATTTATTTTGTTGGCGTGTATCTAATAAAGGACATTTGCCAGTTTTACCCGTCCTTTGCCTGGTGGAGCTCCAAAGAGATCAGCATCAGTATCGTAATCGTTCGCTTCGTCTTGAAAGTGGCAGAGACGAACCTTCTGATAGTTCCCTTGCTCAATGCTGACCCTGGCCGCGGGGCAAGCCACGCCACGCGCAATGGTCACCCACACCGTACCGATCACCGCCCTCCCCGCCGCGTTCGAGGCGCTGCGCCAGCCGACCGATCAATGCAAGGTGATGGTCGCGCCGTAGATTCCCTGTCCCCTACAGCGCTTCCGTGCCGGTCTCGCCGGTGCGGATGCGCATCGCCGATTGCAGGTCGAGCACGAATATCTTGCCGTCGCCGATCCGGCCGGTATGCGCGGCGGAGCGGATCGCCTCGATGGCGCGGTCGAGGTCGCCGGCATCCACGGCGAGCTCCAGCTTCAGCTTGGGGATATAGGTGATCTGGTACTCCGCCCCGCGATAGATCTCCGTGTGTCCCTTCTGGCGGCCGTAGCCCTTGACCTCGCTTACGGTCAGGCCATGGATGCTCACCGACGACAGCGCGTCGCGGACGGCATCGAGCCGGTGCGGCTGAATGATCGCAATGACCCAGTTCACAAGGCGACTCCCTCGTCAGATGCTGTAGCCACGCTCGCCGTGCGTGGTGTAGTCGAGGCCTTCGATCGTGGCATCCTCGGACACGCGCAGCCCGCAGGTCGCGTGGGCGATCTTGACGATCACGAAGGTAGCGACGGCCGACCAGACGAGCGTGACGATAACACCGATGAGCTGAACGCCAAACTGGCTCGCCACGGTCGCGCCTTCGGCAAGCCCGACGCCTCCGAGCGCCGCCGTCGCGAAGAACGCGGCGAGCAGCGTGCCCGTCACGCCGCCCACGCCGTGGACGGCAAGCACATCAAGCGAGTCGTCGACGCCGAGCCGGCTCTTCACCACGTCGACCGCCAGATAGCAGAGCACGCCGCCGGCCAGGCCGAGACATATGCCGCCGGCCGGCCCGACGAACCCTGATGCGGGCGTGATGGTCGCCAGACCGGCGATGGTGCCGGTCACCAGGCCGACGAGGCTCGGCTTGCCATGCCTTGCCCACTCGATGACCATCCAGACCAGCGAGGCGACCGCCGCCGACATGTGGGTGACGAGCATGGCCATCGCCGCGTCCTCCCCGGCCGCGAGCGCGCTGCCGGCGTTGAAGCCGAACCAGCCCACCCACAGCATCGAGGCGCCCACCATCACGAGCCACGGGGCGTGCGGCGGGTTCAGCTGGGCCGGGAACCCGGGGCGCGCGCCGAGCTGCCACGCGATCACGAGGGCCGAAACCCCCGCCGTCAGATGCACGACCAGCCCGCCGGCGAAGTCGAGGACGCCGAGCCCGGCCAGCCAGCCGCCGCCCCATACCCAATGCGTGACGGGCGCGTAGACGACGATCAGCCACAGCGCGGTGATCAACAGCACGGCGGAGAACTTGATGCGCTCCACGAATGCGCCGACCATCAGCGCCGGGGTGATGATCGCGAAGGTCATCTGGAACATGAAGAACAGCGATTCGGGAATGCCGGTGCCGTCCACCACGGTATCCCGCGCCATCCCGAGCAGCAGGACCTGCGACAGGCCTCCGACCCACGCCGTGCCCTCCGTGAAGGCCAGGCTGTAGGCGACGACGAACCAGACCACCGATGCGAGGCAGGCGATGGCGATGCACTGCATCAGCACCGAGAGGATGTTCTTCGACTGCACCAGGCCGGCATAGAAAAGCGCCAGCCCCGGCAGCGTCATGAACAGCACCAGCGCCGTGGATGTCAGGATCCACGCCGTGTCGCCCGTGTCGATCATTCGATGTCCCCCACCCGCCGACATCCGGCACTGCCGCCGTCGGCTCAGGCGGCTCATGATGCCGAAAAAACAGGCACGCGCAAGCGCTCGTGCTGCCCACGGACGCCGCCGTAGCCCGGATGCAGCGAAGCGAAATCCGGGGCGGCACAAGCCACGACCGCGGTACTCCCGGATTGCGGCCGGCGAGCCGGCCTCCATCCGGGCTACGGCGTATCAGGCCGCGCTTCTGCCCCACAGGCGCTGCGAGGCGAGGTCCGCCCCGTCGCGCAAGGCCTTGAGCTTCAGCCACACCGCCGGCTCCACCACCCATTCGCGGTTGGTGAACGTTCCGAAGCCGCAATCGGTGGAGGCCACGACGCGCTCGCGGTCGCCGACCGCGTCCACGGCTTCGGCAATGCGCCGCGCCACCACCTCCGGGTGCTCTACGAAGTTGGAGGTCGTGTCGATCACGCCCGGAACGAGGATCATGCCTGGCGGGAGCGGATGCTCCTTCAGCGCGGCGAACTCGTGCGCGTGGCGCGGATTGGAGAACTCGATCGACAGCGCCCCGACCTGCGCCCCGTAGAGCGCCGGAAGGATCGTGGCGAGCGGGACGTCGTGGATGTGCGGGCCTTCCCAGTTGCCGTAGCAGACGTGCAGGCGCACCTTCTCGCGCGGGATTCCCTCGATGCCCTTGTTGATCGCCGCGACGTGCATCTCCACCGCGCCGACGAACTCCGAATCGGAGAGGTCGCGGTACATCATGGTGCGGTCCAT
>CAZMJQ010000326.1:0-4712 GCA_964566475.1 uncultured Propylenella sp.
AGGCGATGTCGGGCCTCCTCTCGCCGGAGCGGCGCGAGACCTTCCTGGGCAATGCCGAGATCCTGGAGGTGTTCAACATCTCCAAGGTCGGCAAGGTCGCGGGCTGCCGCGTCACCGAAGGCAAGGTGGAGCGCGGCGCAGGCGTGCGCCTCATCCGCGACAATGTGGTGATCCACGAAGGCAAACTCTCGACGCTGAAGCGCTTCAAGGACGAGGTGCGCGAGGTGCCGGCCGGCCAGGAATGCGGCATGGCCTTCGAGAAGTACGAAGACATGCGCGTCGGCGACGTGATCGAGTGCTACCGCGTGGAGGAGTTCGCGCGGACGCTTTAAGTCTCGCCGCGAAGGTGGATGCGTTTTGCCGCCAAGCGGTCTGAGCGCTGCCCGTCTCGTTTGAAGATGGCTCAGGTGGCTGGCTAGCGGGAGGGCGGAGTGCCCGAAAGTGCACCGATACGAGTAGGCTTCTTTCCGGAAGGCCCGGCGAGGATCGAGGGTGCATGCCTCGCATTCCGACATCTGAGAAGGCTGGCCGGAGTGTGGCCATCCTGGCTGGTGCTGATTGTTGCGGCGATCGTTGCCGTCGTTATCTATTTTGCGATTGCTCTAGTGATAGTGAAAGTAGCGTCATCTATTTTGGAATGGTACATTTCCATTTTGCCGCTCGCGATTGCATGTATGACGTTAGTTATCTATCTATACTACCGCTCAAACCGTCTCGGTCTAATATTGCGAAGACTTAGAAATAGCGGGCATCTCCGGAAAGTGGCCTTGGAGATCCACGAAGACGCAGTGCTCTACTTTGTAAACGGGATGTCAGTTCGTATACCGTTCGAATCGATTGATGGTCTGTTCGTCGGTCGACGCGGCCTGCATTTGCTGGCTCAGGATGGAGTCATTGCGATCCCGAACGCGGCCTTCGATGAGCAGGGCGTGTCGCGTGCTGGCACTATAGAGCGGCTTCGTGCGGCGCTGAATCGGAACGCGGGTCAGCAAGATTCGTCGCAACGGCGTGACCGGTAGGTTACTCGTACGGATGGTCGCAAGAGACAACCAGGGCCCCTCCCAACGCCAGCTCCGCGTCGGCGAGGTGGTGCGTCACGCGCTCGCCGACCTCTTCTCGCGCGGCGAGGCGGGCCCCGAGTTCGAGGGCATGCTGATCTCCATCGCCGAGGTGCGCATGTCGCCCGATCTCAGACACGCGACCGTGCTCGTCGCGCCGATGGCGGCTTCCGACCCGGATGCCGTGGTCGCGAAGCTCGACAAGCACGCGGCGTTCCTGCGCGGCCGCATTTCGCCCAGACTGAAGCAGATGAAGTACATGCCCGACCTGAAATTCCGGCTCGACACGCGCTTCGAGGACGACGCCCGCATCGACGAGCTCCTGAAGTCGCCGGAAGTGGCGCGCGACCTGGCCGGCGGTCGCGAGAACGGGGACGACGGCTGATGGGTCGCCGCGACAAGGGCAGGAAGGTCGACGGCTGGCTCATCCTCGACAAGCCGGTCGGCATGACCTCCACCGAGGCGGTAGCGCGGGTGAAGCGGCTCTTCAATGCCGCCAAGGCGGGGCATGCCGGAACGCTCGATCCGCTGGCCTCCGGCTGCCTGCCGATCGCGCTCGGCGAGGCCACCAAGACCGTCTCCAACGTCATGGACGGGCGCAAGCTCTACCGCTTCACCATCCGCTGGGGCGCGGAGACGACCACCGACGACACCGAGGGTCCGGCCGTCGAGACATCCGACGTGCGGCCGGACGCCGCGGCGATCGGCGCCGTCCTGCCGGAGTTCACCGGCGAGATCATGCAGGTTCCGCCCCGCTTCTCGGCCGTGAAGATATCCGGCGAGCGCGCCTACGATCTTGCCCGCGAGGGCGAGGAGATCGTGCTGGAGGCGCGCCAGATCGCCGTCCACCGGCTCGAACTCGTGGAGTGCCCCGACCTCGACCACGCCGTGTTCGAGGCCGAATGCGGCAAAGGCGCCTATGTGCGGGCCCTGGCGCGCGACATGGGACGGCGGCTCGGGACGCGCGGCCACGTCGTGGCGCTGCGCCGGCTGGCGGTCGGCCCGTTCGGCGAGGAGCAGATGATTTCGCTGGAAAAGCTGGCCGAGTTGCGCGATAAGGCCGACGCCTCCGGCGCCCCTGCGGCCGAGGGGGCATTGTTGTCGGTTGCGACGGCGCTGGACGGCATCCCGGCGCTTGCCATGACCGAGAGGGATGCGGCCCGCCTCAGACGAGGCCAGGCCGTGATCCTGAGAGGACGGGACGCGCCCGTCATGTCCGGCCCTGCCTATGCGATCTTCGGCGATCTGCCCGTCGCGCTCGGCGAGGTCGACAAGGGCGCATTCAATCCAAAGCGTGTGTTCAACCTGTCGGACGGCCGCAATCGGCCCGGTACCGGAAGCTTACGAGGATGACCGATGTCGATCGCAGCTGATCGAAAGCAGGACCTGATCAAGGAATACGCCACGAAGGAAGGCGACACGGGCTCGCCCGAAGTACAGGTCGCCATTTTGACGGAGCGCATCACCAACCTGACCGAGCACTTCAAGAGCCATGCGAAGGACAATCATTCGCGTCGCGGCCTTCTGAAGCTCGTGTCGCAGCGCCGCCGCCTCCTCGACTATCTGAGATCGCGGGACGCTTCGCGCTATCAGGCGCTCATTTCGCGGCTGGGGCTGCGCCGCTAGGCGCGCCGCGGCGGGCGCAAGAAGGAGATCGCCCGCTCAAGCCCCAAAAAGCGGGAATGGCCATGGCAGGATCGCCGGTCGCTTCGAAGCTGGATCACCGGCCCGAGCGCCCCGCCGTCTTGCACATGGCCTGTCCTGCTTTCCGCATCATCGAAAGGACTGACCATGTTTGAGATACAGAAATCGGAAATCGAGTGGGGCGGGCGCCAGCTCGTCCTCGAGACGGGACGCATGGCGCGCCAGGCCGACGGCGCGGTGCTCGCTACCTATGGCGAGACGACGGTGCTGGCCACGGTCGTGTCGGAGCGCGCGCCAAAGCTGGGCCTCGACTTCTTCCCGCTCACGGTCAACTACCAGGAGAAGTACTTCGCCTCCGGCCGCATACCCGGCGGCTTCTTCAAGCGGGAGGGACGGCCGACCGAGAAGGAGACGCTGACCTCGCGCCTCATCGACCGGCCGATCCGGCCGCTCTTTGCTCCCGGCTACAGGAACGAGACGCAAGTCGTCATCACCGTTCTGTCGCACGACCTTGAGAACGATCCCGACATCGTCGCCATGGTCGCCGCCTCGGCGGCGCTGACGCTGTCGGGTGCGCCCTTCATGGGCCCGATCGGCGCAGCCCGCGTCGGCTACATCAATGGCGAATATGTCCTCAACCCCCTGGTCGACCAGGTGAAGGACTCGCGCCTCGATCTCGTCGTCGCCGGCACGGCCGATGCGGTGCTGATGGTGGAATCGGAAGCGCACGAGCTTCCCGAGGACATCATGCTGGGTGCCGTAATGTTCGGCCACCGCTCCTTCCAGCCGGTCATCGACGGCATCGTGGCGCTGGCCGAGAAGGCGGCCAAGGAGCCGCGCGAGCACGTGGTCGAGGATCGCTCGGCGCTCTATGATCGCGTGCGCGAGATAGCAGCCGCAGAGCTCGGCGAGGCATATTCGATCATCGCCAAGTCGGAGCGGCAGGACGCTGTAAAGGCCGTGAAGGAGAAGGTGAAGGAAGCGCTCTGCCCGCCCGAGGCGGAAAATGCCCCCTCCCCCCAGATCGTCTCCGAGCTCTTCAAGAAGCTCGAGAGCGATATTGTTCGCGGCCGCATTCTCGACCAAGGGCGGCGCATCGACGGACGCGATCTGAAGACGGTGCGGCGGATCGTGTCGGAAGTGGGCGTGCTGCCGCGCACCCACGGCTCGGCGCTCTTCACCCGCGGCGAGACGCAGGCGCTCGTGGTCGCTACGCTCGGCACCGGCGAGGACGAGCAGATGATCGACAGCCTGGAAGGCACCTACAAGCAGGCCTTCATGCTGCACTACAATTTCCCGCCCTATTCGGTGGGTGAGGCCGGCCGCATGGGCACGCCCGGACGCCGCGAGATCGGCCACGGCAAGCTCGCCTGGCGTGCCGTCCGCCCGATCCTGCCGCCGGCGCACGAGTTCCCCTACACGCTGCGCGTCGTATCGGAGATCACCGAGTCGAACGGCTCGTCCTCCATGGCGACCGTCTGCGGCACGTCGCTGGCGCTGATGGACGCGGGCGTTCCGCTGAAGGCGCCCGTCGCCGGCATCGCCATGGGGCTGATCAAGGAGGACGACCGCTTCGCCGTACTCTCCGACATTCTCGGCGACGAGGACCATCTCGGCGACATGGACTTCAAGGTCGCGGGCACCGCCGACGGCGTCACGTCGCTGCAGATGGACATCAAGATCCAGGGCATCACCGAGGAGATCATGCAGGTGGCGCTCGACCAGGCGAAGGATGGGCGGATGCACATCCTCGGCGAGATGTCGAAGGCGCTCGGCCAGGCGCGGGCGGAGCTCGGCGAATACGCGCCGCGCATCGAGACCATCAAGATCCCGGTCGACAAGATCCGCGACGTGATCGGCACCGGCGGCAAGGTGATCCGCGAGATCGTCGAGAAGACCGGCGCCAAGATCAACGTCGAGGACGACGGCACCATCAAGGTCGCGTCGGCGAATTCGGAGTCGATCCAGGCGGCGCTGAAGTGGATCCACGGCATCACGGCAGAGCCGGAG
>CAZMJQ010000327.1:0-4083 GCA_964566475.1 uncultured Propylenella sp.
ATCACCACCACCGCAATCATGCCGCAGATCAGCCCGTACTCGATCGCAGTCGCGGCATTCTCGTCGCGCCAGCAGCGTTTCAAGCTCAAGCTCAGGACCACGGCTTCATCCTTGCTTAAAGCAGATCGGCCAGATGGCTGATCAACGGTTCGTCGGCAGGAGGCATCGGAAACTGGCGCAGCCGGTTCGCCCTGACCCACTTGATCTGTTGGGCTTCCCTCGGTTGCGGCCAGCCTTCCCACCTTCTGCAGACAAACAGTGGCAATAAAATATGAAATTCTCCGTAATCGTGACTGGCAAAGGTCAGGGGGGCCAGACATGGTTCGGTAACCGTCACTCCCAACTCCTCCTGCAACTCCCGGACGATCGTCTGCTCCGGAGTCTCGCCCTGCTCGATTTTTCCTCCCGGAAACTCCCAGAGCCCCGCCATCGCCTTCCCTTCCGGCCGCTGCGCGATGAGGACACGGTTGTCGGTATCGACCAGCGCGCAGGCGGCGACGAGGAGAAGGCGTGGCATGGGCTGGTCTTCCTTGGCTCAGGCGGGCTCCCGGTCTCTTCAGATACGGGCCGGCGCAAGTCCCGCCGAAGCGCGCAGGTCACTGCGCCACCCAGCCGCCATCGACCGGTAGCGTGACCCCGGTGATCATGGAAGCGGCATCGCTGGCCAGAAATGCGACGGCGGCTGCGACCTCCTCCGGCTCGGCGAGGCGGCCCAGCGGGGTGGCTGCCAGAATCGCGCTGCCGAGCTCTTCGCCGGCCAGGAGTGATTCCGTGAGCCTGGTGCGAACGAAGGCCGGCGCTACGGCGTTGACGCGAATTCCGCGGGGGGCCCATTCCAGCGCCAGCGTGCGCGTGAGATTGACGAGACCGGCCTTGCTCGCCTGATAGGCCGCGTTTGGATAGAGGCCGCCGCCGACGAGCCCCATGATGGACGATATGAAGACGATCGTCCCGCCGCGCCCGGCCAGCATCGAACGGGCCGCAGACCGCGCCACCAGAAAGCCTCCCGTGAGGTTCACGTCCAGCACCCGTTGCCAGTCGCTGAGCGGAAGCTCCTCTGCCGGCCGGCGCGCACCGGTGCCGGCATTCGACACCACGATGTCGAGCTGGCCGAAGCGGGCCGCCACGTCCGTCATGGAGCCGGTGACGGCCGCCTCGTCGGTCACGTCCATCGCACACGACTCCGCCGCCCCGCCATCCCCCGTGATGGTGGCCGCGGCGTTGCGCGCCGCCGCGGCATCGGCGTCGGCAACTACGACATGGGCACCCTGGGAGGCGAGCATGCGGCAGCAAGCCAACCCGATCCCGCGCGCCCCGCCGGTGACCAGGGCGACCCGGTGCGTCAGATCAAGCTTGTCGCCGAGTGTTGTCACGGGATTCGCCATGCGGGATGTCGCGTTTCCTACCACACCGTCGCTAGCCGCAGGACGCCCGCAGGACCGGGCGAGCGCGTTCAGTACCGCCTGAGCAGGAGGCTCGATGGGCTCCTAGCTCCGGTAATCCGCATTGATTGCTATGTACTCTGCGGTCAGGTCACAGGTCCAGATCGTCGCCTCGCCCGCGCCGAGCCCGAGGTCCACGCGCAGGCGCAGCTCGGCGTTCTTCATGTATTCCGATACCGCCTCCTCCGAGTAGGACGAGTCGCGCTCGCCTTCGAATGCGACGCGATGCTCACCGAACCAGATGGCGAGGCGGTCGCGCTCGGCTGGCTCGCCCGCCTTGCCGACCGCCATGACGACGCGGCCCCAGTTGGCGTCCTCCCCGGCGAACGCCGTCTTCACCAGCGGCGAGTTGCCGATAGAGAACGCGATCCGCTTCGCGGAGGTGTCCGATTCCGCACCCGTCACGTTCACCTCGACGAACTTTGTCACGCCCTCCCCGTCGCGCACGATCTGGTGCGCGAGGTCGCCGCAGAGGTCGGTGAGCGCGGCGCGGAACGGGTCGATCAGGTCGTCCTCGTCGAGCGGCGGCACGCCGTGCTCCGCCGCGGAGCCGGTGGCGAAGGCGAGCAGGGTGTCGGAGGTCGAGGTATCGCCGTCGATGGTGATGGCGTTGAACGTGCCCTCCGCCGCGTCCGAGAGGCAGGACTGCAGCACGTCCGGCGCGACCTGAGCGTCGGTGAAGACGAAGGCGAGCATCGTCGCCATGTCGGGCGCGATCATGCCGGCGCCCTTGGCGATGCCGTTGATCACGATGTCGGCGCCGCCGATCCGCACGATTCGCGTCGCGAGCTTGGGGAACGTGTCGGTGGTCATGATCGCCCGCGCCGCGTCGTGGAAGCGGCCAGGCTCGGCCTCGGACGCCAGCCGGCCGAGATGCTCCGCGAAGGGGGCCGGATCGAGAGGCTCGCCGATCACGCCGGTGGAGGCGAGGAACACCTCGTCCGCGCCGCATCCGACGGCCTCGGCAGCGGAGGCGGCGGTCGCCTCCACCGTCTGCCGGCCCTTCATGCCGGTGAAAGCGTTGGCGTTGCCGGACTTGACGACGAGCGCCCTCGCCTTCCCGCCGGGCAGGCGCGCGCGCACCCAGTCGACCGCGGCGGAGGGGCAGCGCGACTTCGTGAGGACGCCCGCTACGGAAGCCGCCCGATCGAAGCAGACGAGAAGCAGATCGGTGCGGCCGCGGTAGCGGATGCCTGCCTCCACGGTCGCCAGCCGGATTCCCTCAAGCGCCGGCAGCTCCGGATAGCCCTCCGGCGCAAAGGGCGAGACCTTGCCCCCCATCAAGGGCTCTCGGCTCAGTTCGCGGAATCGTCGGCCGCCGGCGGCTCCTCGGCGGTGGCCGGCTCCTCAGCTTGCGAGGAGGCCTCGGGCTGCGCCGCCGGCGCGCCGGCGATCTCCACGTCGTACCGGTCGCGAAGCTCGGTGATCACCTCCTCGAACCTTTGCCGCATGAGGTAGTTTCTGAGCTGCGGCTCAACCTCGGAGAAGGCCGGCGGCTCGCTCATGCGCTTCTCCTCGAGCTTGATGACGTGCCAGCCGAACTGCGACTCGACCGGCTCCTGCGTGACTTCGCCTGCCTCCAGGGCGAAGGCCGCCTCCTCGAACGGCGGGACCATCTGGCCCTTCCCGAAGAAGCCGAGGTCGCCCCCGTTCTGGCCGCTCGGGTCCTTGGAGTGCTCCTGGGCAAGCTCCTCGAACGAGGCGCCGCCCTGAAGGTCGGCGACGATCTGCTCCGCCAGCTCTCTCTCGTCCACGAGGATGTGCCGGGCATGCACCTCTTCCTCCGGGGAATGCTGGTCGACCACGAGCTCCTGGTAGCCTGCCTGCATGTCCTCGTCGGAGAGACCCTCCATGACCTCGCTCTGGACATAGGCGTTGCGCAGTGCCTGCAGCGTAAGAAAGTCGATGCGAGCCTGGAATTCCTCGGTCTCATCCAGGCCGGCGTCGCGTGCGGCCTGGGCCAGCAGCTGCATGTTGATGAACGCGTCGATCGTGACGCCGCGCTTCTGGGCCGCGGGAACGTTGGCGAGCTCGTTGGCGAAGGCCTCGCCGGCGAACACGATGTCCTGCTCGGTAATGGTGGAATCGCCGACGCGCGCCACGACGGCGTCGGGGTCAGGCGTGGCGCCCGACGGCGACTGGGCGGTTTCCGGTGCTACCTGGGCCAGTACGGCGAAGCCGGTCACCAGAATCAAGGCGATGGCCGACGCGGCGGCGCCGATCTTCCTAATGAGGGGCATTAGAACTCCTTTGGGAGCGCGCCGGGCGGGGATTCCGCCCCAAGCGCCAGCGTTGACAGAGCTTTGGCCCGTTCTTATCTGTCGCGGGTCCCGCAGTCCACCGCTGGGGACCTGTCATGTACGGCTACCGCCCGCCCGAATGTCTGAGCATTCTATAATGGTGCGCGCGATTGTGAGGGGCGCGTGAGCCGGGCGACCGGCGACCGCCCGGCCGATCAGGAAGGAACAACTCATGCTTGGCTTGGGCAATATCGGTCGTCAGCTCTTCGGGTCGGCGAATGACCGGCGGATCAAGCGCTACCGCCCGGTCGTCGACCAGGTCAACGAGCTGGAGCCGCAATTCCAAAGCCTGAGCGACGCCGACCTCAGAGGCAAGACCGACGAGTTTCGCCGCCGTTTCG
>CAZMJQ010000328.1:0-3012 GCA_964566475.1 uncultured Propylenella sp.
GGGCGGCAGTCGCGCGTCAGCACGAAGCCCGCAAGCGCAATTGGCGTGCCGGCCATGCCGGGCTCGCGCAAGTCGGCGCGCTCGGGCGAGCTCGGAGTAAAGAAAGGGCCCTCCGTCTGTCGCGGCGTCGGCTCGTCGTCGTCGTCGCAGGCGGGCGTCAGCGGAAGCGACGCCTGGCCGAACGCGGCGCGCGGCAGCCCGGCTGCGAGGCCAGTGGCTGTGGTTGCGGCCAGCGCCTGGAGGAAGCGGCGGCGCAGGCGGTCGTGATCGGTCGGCATGGTCGTGCTCTCATTGCTCGGGGAAAGGTGGGGCCGGTTGCGGGCTGAAATGTGACGCGCCGCGCGAAGCCTCTATAAGTGCCGGATCACCTGCGCCGCTGGGGAGGAGGAGACATGCAAGGCAAGATCGCGCTCGAGGAGCACTTCGCCATCGCCGACACGCTGATGGATTCGGCGGGCTTCCTGCCGGACGAGTTCTGGCCGGAGCTGGAGAGCCGGCTTCTCGACATCCACGACAGGCGGCTCCGTCTCATGGACGAGCATGGGATCGAGCTGACGATCCTGTCGCTCAACGCGCCGGCGGTGCAGGCGATCCCCGACCGCGCCCGCGCGGCCGACGTGGCGCGGCGCGCCAACGATGCGCTGGCGGAGGCGGTCGCGAAGCGGCCGGACCGCTTTCAGGCGTTCGCGGCGCTCGCCATGCACGACCCGGACGTGGCGGCTCGCGAGCTGACGCGATGCGTCAGCGAGCTCGGCTTCAAGGGTGCGCTGGTCAACGGCTTCACGCAGGTCGACGACCCGGAGAACGCCGTCTACTACGACCTCCCGCAGTACCGGCCGTTCTGGGCGGAGGTGGAGCGGCTCGACGTTCCCTTCTATCTCCACCCGCGCAACCCGCTTCCCTCGCAGGCGAAGATCTACGAGGGACACGCCTGGCTGATGGGCCCCGTCTGGGCGTTCGGGCAGGAGACGGCGGTGCATGCGCTGCGGCTCATGGGCTCGGGGCTGTTCGACGCGCATCCGCGGCTCACCATCATCCTCGGCCACATGGGGGAGGGACTGCCATATTCGATGTGGCGGGTCGACAACTGCAATGCGTGGGCCACCGGGGACCGGCCGCCGCGCTATCCGGCCAAGCGTCCCGTCGGCGAATATTTTCACGAGAACTTCTATCTCACGACGTCGGGCAACTTCCGCACGCAGACGCTGATCGACGCGATGCTGGAGATCGGCGCCGACCGCATCCTGTTCTCCACCGACTGGCCGTTCGAGAACATCGATCACGCCGCTGTCTGGTTCGACGCGGCGGCGATCAGCGAAGCGGACCGCGCCAAGATCGGCCGCACGAACGCGGCACGGCTCTTCAGGCTTTTCCGAGCGTAGTCATGTCCGTCAACCTCGGTCGAGCGGAGGCAATTTCCGTGGCAAGAAGCGCGTTCGCCGGAACACATCTGGGGCGCGCGCGTTCTTCGCAGGACAAAGCGAGGGATTCTTCGATGGCCTACGATTCACGCTCTCCCGCCGAAGGCGACACTCACCTCGTCGACCGGCGCACCGCGACCGGCGGCGACGTGATCCGCATATTGCTGGCGATCCTCCTGCCGCCGCTCGGCGTGTTCCTGCAGGTGGGGCTGGGGCTGCACTTCTGGCTCAACATCCTGCTGACGATCCTCGGCTACGTGCCCGGGATCGTCCACGCGGTCTACATCATCCTCAGCCGGCGCTAGCGGTCCGGCGCCACCGCGAACCGAGCCGCGCTCAACCGCGGTCCGCCTCCGCCACTGCGTTCTCCGCACCCTGGAAGCCGATCTTCGAGTGCGTGCCATCGCAGAACGGCTTGGTAGTGGAGCCGCCGCAGCGGCAGAGCGCGAAGGTGTCCTTCACCGTGTAGGGCGTGCCGTCCGCGTCAAGCACAGTGACCTGCCCGCTGACGACATACGGGCCGTTGCGGCTGATCTTGATCGTCACGTCGGCCATGCTTCCTCCCTCTTGCGGTCACGGGCATTGAATGCGCGGGATGCGAGCACGTTCCGGAGCCTGAGGCAAATCACCGGTTCGCGCGCTCAGGCGAGCACCTTCTGCATGAGGACGAGGTCGAGCCAGCGCCCGAATTTCCGGCCGACCTCCGGCATGCGCGCGGTTTCCACGAAGCCGAGCCGCTCGTGCAGGCGGATCGACGCCGCATTGTCGGCCGCGATGCCGCCGACCATGACATGCATGCCCGCGGCCCGGGCGCGCGCTTCCAGCGCCTGAAGCAGGGCCGTCGCGACACCGCGCCGCTGCGCGTCCTCCGCCACGTAGACGGAGTGCTCCACCGTCTGCCGGTAGCCGTCGAAGGGGCGGAACGGCCCGTAGCTCGCGTAACCGAGCACCGCGTCGCCCTCCGCCGCGACCAGCACCGGGAAGCCGGCTGCCGTCCGCCCGCGCCACCAGTCCCGCCGGTTCGCGAGGTCGACCGTCACGTCGTTCCAGATCGCCGTCGTGTGTGTGACGGCGGGGTTGTAGATCGCCAGGATGCCGGGGAGATGCGCCTCCGCGGCGTCGAGAACGAGAAAATCCCGCATCGCAGCTTCGCCCTTCGCCGCGTCCGGCGGGGCGGCCGTATCCCGCGCCGCCTCCTCGCCGTTCATGCCCTCCACCTTTCCTGTTGTCATCCCGGAAAGCGCGGCAGCGCTTGTCCGGGACCCATATCCCCCGCGGTGACGCGTGGGGCACAGGGTGTATGGGTCCCGGTCTCGGCCTTGCGGCCGAACCGGGATGACAAGCCGAAAGGGCGGACCGCGCCTCCCGCGCCTCAGCTTGCGCGCCCGGTCCGGCATGCTACATGCCCGCCCATGAGCACCGCCATCGACCATATCCGCAATTTCGCGATCATTGCCCATATCGACCACGGCAAGTCGACGCTTGCCGACCGGCTTATCCAGAATACCGGCGGGCTCGACGAGCGCGAGATGAAGGAGCAGGTGCTCGATTCCATGGACCTGGAGCGCGAGCGCGGCATCACCATCAAGGC
>CAZMJQ010000329.1:0-7717 GCA_964566475.1 uncultured Propylenella sp.
TTCCCGGCGATCAACGTCAACGACAGCGTCACCAAGTCGAAGTTCGACAACAAATACGGCTGCCGCGAGAGCCTCGTCGACGGCATCCGCCGCGCCACCGACGTGATGATGGCCGGCAAGGTGGCCGTCGTCTGCGGCTACGGCGACGTCGGCAAGGGCTCGGCCCAGTCGCTGAAGGGCGCCGGCGCGCGCGTCGTCGTTACCGAGATCGATCCGATCTGCGCGCTGCAGGCGGCGATGGACGGCTTCGAGGTGAAGACGATGGAGAGCGCCGCGCCGACGGCCGACATCTTCGTCTCCGCCACGGGCAACAAGGACGTCATCACCATCGACCATATGCGCGCCATGAAGGACATGGCGATCGTGTGCAACATCGGCCACTTCGACAACGAGATCCAGGTCGCCGCCCTCAGGAACATGAAGTGGAAGAACGTCAAGCCGCAGGTGGACATGATCGAGTTCCCCGACGGCAAGCGCATGCTGCTTCTGTCGGAGGGCCGGCTCGTCAATCTCGGCAACGCCACCGGCCACCCGAGCTTCGTGATGAGCGCGTCGTTCTCCAACCAGGTGCTGGCGCAGATCGAGCTCTTCACCAAGGGCGAGCAGTACGAGAACAAGGTCTACGTGCTGCCCAAGCACCTCGACGAGAAGGTGGCGATGCTGCATCTCTCCAAGCTCGGCGTGGAGCTCACCCAGCTCACCGACGAGCAGGCGGCTTACATTGGCGTGGCGCATAACGGACCGTTCAAGTCCGAGCACTACCGCTACTGAGTCCAGGCGTACCGCCGCAGCAAGCCCTCTCCCCTTGCGTTGCGGGAGAGGGTGGACTTCGGTCTCGGCCGCAGGTCCGCAATCTGCGCCTCACGGGGAAGCGGAGTACGCTCCTCACCCGCCTTGGCGAAGGCTCGCCGGCCGGGCTTTATGAACGCAAGAAACAATTTTCGGCGCGATAGAAATAAATCGGACACAATAGCCGCCGATACCCGTCGGCTGCCGGCGGTCCAGGGGAACGCTGATTGAGCGGTTACGCCCGCGCAGCGGCCTGTTGCGCCCGCACGGCCAATCCAGAGCAACGTGAGGCTTCGGAAAAGAACCTCGCATCCACAGCCAGAGAGGGAAGCAGAATGAGTGAGATGAGCACTACCACGGCCAGCGCCGCGGTCGACAACGGAGTGAATGTCGCGGCGCTACTCGACGCACGGCAGGCGCTCGAGCAGACCCCCGAGGCGGGGCAGTTCAAGTGGCGCGCCACTTGCGAGTGGATCAACGGCACGCACAGCCGCTCCATCATCAGCGGATTCTTCGGCCTCGGCGAAGAGCAGACGCGCGACAAGGCCTTCACGGTGGAAGCCGACCATCCGGTCCAGTTCGCCTCCGAGGACAATGCGCCGACGCCGGTGGAGATCGTCCTGTCGGGCCTCGCGAGCTGCCTGAGCGCCGGCGTCGCCGCCGTTGCCCAGCATCGCGGCATCCAGCTCCGCTCCGTCAAGGCGACGATCGAGGGCGACATGGACATCCAGGGCATCCTCGGCGTGGACAGCGACGTGCGGAACGGCTTCGGCGGCATCCGCATCCATTTCGATATCGATGCCGACGCCACGGACGCGGAGATGAAGGCGCTCGTCGCCCAGTCGCAGAAGCGCTCCGCCGTCTTCGACATCGTCACCAATCCGACCAACGTCTTCGTGACCGTCAACTGACCACGAGATGCAAGGGGGGCGGCGTCGTGAAGTCCGCCACGACCGTCATCGTCGGGGCGGGGCAGTCCGGCCTTGCCATGAGCAGGCAGCTCGCCGCCCGCTCGATCGACCATGTGCTGATCGAGCGGGGCGAGGTTGCGAACGCGTGGCGCAAGGAGCGGTGGGATTCGCTCAGGCTGCTTACGCCGAACTGGCAGAGCCGCCTGCCCGACTACGCATATCGCGGCGACGACCCGGACGGCTACATGACCATGCCCGAGGCCGTGCATTTCCTTGAGACATACGCGGCGACGATCGACGCTCCGATCGAGAGCGGAACCACCGTCACCTCGGTGCGTCCCGCGGAGCGCGGCTACGTCGTTGCCACCGACCGCGGCGACTGGAGCTGCAAGACGCTCGTTCTCGCCAACGGCGCCTGCAACGTCGCCGCCGTGCCGGCGATCGCCGAGGGCCTGCCCCCCGCGGTCAACAGCATCACGCCGATGCAGTACCGCAATCCGTCGGCGCTGGGGGAGGGCGGGGTGATGATCGTCGGGGCGTCGGCCACCGGCGTTCAGCTGGCCGCCGAGATCCAGGCGTCCGGCCGGCAGGTCACATTGTGCGTCGGCGAGCATGTGCGCGTGCCGCGGCTCTACCGCGGGCGCGACATCAAGTGGTGGATGGACGTCACGGGCGTGATGGACCAGCACTACACCGAAGTCGACGACATCAACCGGGCGCGCCGGGTGCCGTCGCTGCAGCTGGTGGGCACGCCCGAGCGGATGACGCTGGACATCAATGCGCTGCGCGAGCGCGGCGTGGAGATCGTCGGGCGTCTCGCCGGCCTCTCCGACGGCAAGGCGCAGTTTTCTGGCGGGCTCGCCAATCAGTGCGCGCTCGCCGACCTGAAGATGAACCGGCTGCTCGACGCGATCGACGAGTGGGCGGCCCGCGAGGGCTGCGGGGACGCACTCGCGCCGCCGCATCGCTTCGAGCCGACCGTCGTCGATCCCGGCTCGCCGCTTTCGATGAATATCGTCGACCGGGGCATCAGGACGGTCATCTGGGCGACCGGTTACCACCCGGACTATTCCTGGCTCCACGTTCCCGTGCTGGACCGCAAGGGCCGCCTCCGTCATGAAGGCGGCGTCGTCGATGCGCCCGGCATGTACGTGCTGGGGCTGCCGTTCCTGCGCCGTCGCAAGTCGTCGTTCATCGACGGCGCCGGCGACGACGCGCGCGACCTGGCGGAGCACCTGTCTGCCGGCTTGCGCCGCGCCGCGGCGTGAGGCCGGCGTTGCCGCCTCAAGGCGGCGGCGGGCCTCCGCGGCCCTTTGGTTAACGATTCCTTTCCTTCTCCACCGCTAACGTCCCCGCGGCTTTTCCGCCTTCGGCGGAGCGAGTAAGTTCGACTGATTCGTCCGGGTGCGGCCCAGCGGGGCCGCCCGGATGCGGCGGGGCGATGGCGAAGCGAAGCGCGGAACGGATCTCCGGTTCTGGCCGAAAGGCGCGGCTTGCCGCCGCCCTCACGGCGGGGTCCGTACCGCTGTCCGTGTCGTCCGCCTCCGCGCAGAGGCTCTCCGCCACTTCGCTTCCCGGCCTTGAGGCGGCCATCGGCGGGGTCGCCTGGGCCGCGGTGACCGCCGGCACGGCGCTTGCGGCGATGCTTGCCTTCGGGCTCTTCCTGCGCAGCAGGCGCGACGAGCGGCTCGGAGCGGCCGAGCGGGAGATCGTCGCGCTCCGCTCGAAGCTCGATCGCACCGAGGCGCTGCTCGACGCCGACGACCAGAAGACGGTGGTGTGGGAATCGATGGCCGGCGAGCCGCGCGTCTTCGGCGGCCTTGCCGAGCGCGTCGGCGCGCCGACAGACCGTACCGCTTTCCTGTCCCTCGCAAGCTGGCTGAGCGCGGAGAGCGCCGCCGAGCTGGAGGCGGCGGTGGACCGGCTGCGCCGCGAGGGGGAGGGCTTCCAGATCGCAGTACGCTCTGCCGGCGGTGCCGTGCTGGAGGCCACGGGGCGCACCAGCGGCCGCCGCGCAGTCCTCAGGCTGCGCGAGCTGACCGGCGAGCGCCGCTCCTTCGCAGAGCTGAAGGAACAGGCGATCTTCGTGATCAACGAGATGTCGGCCTTGCGTGCGCTCGCCGACGCGCTTCCGTTTCCGCTGTGGCGGCGGAACCGGACGGGCCGGCTCACATGGGTGAACGCCGCCTACGCGCGCGCGGTCGAGGCCGAAAGCGCCGATGCGGTGCTTTCGTCCGGCATCGAGCTTCTCCCTGCCCGCACCCGCGAAGCCGCGCGCGGGTCCCAGCGGGGCGGAGCTAGCTACGATGGGACGGCGGTGGCGATCGTCGCCGGCGACCGCCGCCAGCTGCGCGTGATCGAGGCTCCTATAGAAGATGGCGCTGTCGGCGCTGCAATCGATAAGACCGAGTTGCAGGCGGCGCGCGAGGAGCTTCACCGCGTCAGGCAGTCGAATGCCCGCACGCTCGATCAGTTGACGGCGGGCGTCGCCGCGTTCGGCAAGGACCGCCGCATGCTGTTCCACAACGCGGCGTTCCGCGCGCTCTGGGACATCTCCGCCGACTGGCTCGCCACCGGCCCCGACGAGGCTGCGATCCTCGACCAGCTGCGTGCCGAGCGGAAGCTGCCGGAGCAGTCGAACTATCGCGACTGGCGCTCGAAGCATCTCGCCGCTTACGAGAGCGACCGGCAATGCGACTATCTGTGGCACCTGCCGGACGGGCGCACGTTGCGCGTCGTAGCGCTGCCCAATCCCGAAGGCGGCATGACCTACGTCTACGAGAACGTCACCGAGCAGATCGCGCTCGAGAGCCGCCTGGAGGCTCTTTCCCAGCTGCAGGGCGAGACGCTCGACCACCTGGCGGAAGCGGTCACCGTGTTCGGCACCGACGGGCGGCTACGGCTCTTCAATCCCGTCTTCGCGGAGATATGGCGGCTGTCGCCAGCCATGCTGAGGCGCGAGCCGCATGTCGGCGATATCATTGCCGACTGCCGCGCGCTCTATTCCGACAAAAGCGCCTGGGACGAGATCCATGCGGCCGTCACCGACATGGACCGCGACGACCAGACCGCCGGGCGCATGCAGCGACCGGACGGCAGCGTCATCGACTACGCCACCGTCGCTCTGCCCGAAGGCATGACGATGCTGACCTTCGTCGATGTGACGGATTCCGCCCGCATCGAGCGCGTGCTGAAGGAGCGCAACGAGGCGCTGGAGGCGGCCGACCGCCTGAAGTCCGAGTTCATCCAGCACGTCTCCTACGAGCTGCGCTCGCCGCTGCAGACCATCATCGGGTTCTCCGAGCTTCTCTCGGATGTCGCGAATGGCGATCTCACGGGGCAGCAGCAGGAATATCTCGACCACATCGACGCATCGTCGCGCTCGCTGCTGGCGCTGATCAACGACATCCTCGACCTCGCCACCGTCGACGCGGGCATCATGTCGCTCGACATCCGCGAGACGGATATCGCGACCGTCGTGGCCTCCTCCGTCGAAGGGCTGCGCGACCGCCTGAACGAGCAGAAGATCGAGCTCAGGCTCGACATTCCCGACGACATCGGCGTCTTCCATGTCGACGAGCAGCGTATCCGGCAGATCCTCTTCAACCTCGTTTCCAATGCCGTGCGCTTCTCCAATGCCGGCGGCCATATACGGCTGGAGGCGGCGCGGCAGGGGAACTGGATCGTGTTCAACGTCGTCGATGACGGCGTCGGCATTCCGCAGGACATCATGCCGGCGGTGTTCCAGCCGTTCGAGACGCACGGCACGCAGGGCCGCCGCGGCGGCGCCGGGCTCGGCCTCTCGATCGTGAAGAGCCTCGTCGAGCTGCATGGCGGCGGCGTCGACATCCGCTCCGTGGAGGGCAAGGGGACGACGGCCACCGTGCGCATCCCCGTTGCGCCCGCTTCGGTGGCCGTCGCCGCCGAATAGCGATGGCCGCCGTGCCGGCCGAGGCTCTGAGCCCGCGGCTTAGAGATGAAGCGGCAACGGCGCGGCTGGCGGAGGACGTCGCGGCGGTCCTGACGAGTGGCGATCTCGTGGCGCTGTCAGGCGGGCTGGGAGCCGGCAAGACGACGTTCGCGCGCGCGCTTCTGAGGGCCATTGCGGACGACCCGGCGCTGGAGGTGCCGAGCCCGACCTTTCCGCTGCGCATCGACCATGCATTGCCGCGCCTGAAGGTGGCGCATGCCGATCTCTACCGGCTCGGCGATGCAGGCGAGCTCGGCGAGCTCGGTCTCGACGAGGCGCTTTTGGAAGGTGCGGTGCTGGTGGAATGGCCAGAGGCGCTGCCGGCGGACTTGGCCGTGAACCGGCTGGACATCCTGCTTGAGCTCGAGGGCGCGGGACGCCGCGCCGAGCTTGCCGCGCATGGGAGCTGGCAGGAGCGGCTCGCACGGACACGCGCGGCGCGCGCGTTCCTCGACCGTTCGGGTTGGCCCGATGCGGTGCGCGTTCCGCTGGCCGGCGACGCGTCCTACCGGACGCATGAGCGCATACGCCGCGTGGATGCGACCGCGTTTCTGATGAACGCACCGGCGCGGACGCCCGGGCCGCCGGTCTACGGCGGACGCGCCTACGACGATGTTGCGCACCGCGCCGCCGACATCCGCGCCTCCGTGGCGATCGGCACGGCGCTGCGGGAGCGCGGGGTGCGCGCGCCGGAGATTTATGGCGCGGACCCGGAGGCAGGGTTCCTCCTGTCCGAGGATCTGGGCGGGGAGGGGATCGTCGATGCGGCCGGCGCTCCCATCATGGAGCGTTACGAGGCGGCGATCGACCTTCTCGTCTTCATGCACACTCGGCGCTGGCCGGACGAGGTCCCGCTGCCCAGCGGCGGGCGCTTCCGGCTTCCGCCTTACGACCGCGGCGCGCTGCTGGTGGAAGTCTCGCTCTTCCCCGACTGGTTCGGCGGCCATGGCGGTGAGCCGCCCTTCCCCCCGGAGGAGCGCGAGCCGTTCCTGTCGGCCTGGGACAGGCTGCTCGACAGCATCGACCTCTCCGCCACGACCTGGGTCATGCGCGACTTCCATTCGCCCAACATCCTCTGGCAGGCGGGTGCGGCCGGGATTGACCGGGTCGGCGTGATCGACTTCCAGGACGCGCTGATCGGGAATCCCGCCTACGACGTGGCCTCGCTGGCCGAGGACGCGCGCGTACCGCTCACCGAGGAGCAACAGGCGGTCCTCAGGAATCGCTACGTCGCGGGCCGCAAGGAGGCGGATGCCGGCTTCGAGGCGGAGGACTTCGACGTTGCGTTCGCGATTCTCGGCCTGCAGCGCGCCACGAAGGTGCTGGGCATCTTTACCCGGCTGGCGCTGGCGGAGGGAAAGCCGGGATACCAGCGGCACCGCGCGTGGCTGAAGACCGTGATTCGCCGCAACCTCGCACATCCGGTTCTGTCGGGCGTGCGGCTCTGGTATGAGCCCTATCTCTGAGCGGGTGAACAAGAGCGGAGACGGGGATGCCGATGCCGCAGACGGCAATGGTTCTGGCGGCCGGCCGGGGAAAGCGCATGCGCCCGGTCTCCTCCACGACGCCGAAGCCGCTCGTCAAGGTCGCCGGTCAGGCGCTGATCGACCACTGTCTCGACGGCCTTGCCCGCGCCGGCGTGGCCACGGCCGTGGTCAACGTGCACTACATGGCGGACCTCGTCGAGGCGCACCTGGCGCGCCGCACGGCGCCCAGCATCGTGATCTCCGACGAGCGCGACGCGTTGCTGGAGACGGGCGGCGGCGTGAAGCGGGCGTTGCCGCTGCTTGGCGAGGAGCCTTTCCTGCTGCGCAACTCCGACTCGTTCTGGCTGGAGGGCGTGCGGTCCAACCTCGCCTGGCTCGCCAGCGGGTGGGACGGGGAGCGCATGGATGCGCTCCTGCTCCTCGCCTCGACGGTGCGGGCGATCGGCTATGCCGGGCGCGGGGACTTCTTCCTCGACAAGGAGGGCCTGCTGTCGCGCCGCGCCGAGCGATTGGTGGCGCCGTTCGTCTACGCGGGCGCTGCCATCATTCATCCGCGCTGC
>CAZMJQ010000330.1:0-2528 GCA_964566475.1 uncultured Propylenella sp.
CGCAGGATTGCGCGGTCGATGCGGTCGAGGTCCATTCGTGGACGATTCACGCGGGTTTCGGCCTCTTTTCACCCATTTCGCGCTCGGTTGTAAACAACTGCGCGTGAGATCGCCGGGAATTTGCGTCTAGAGCCGCATATATAGCTCCTTGGATTATGCTGCAGGAGGCGGCCATGCGTATCGGTGTTCCGAAAGAGATCAAGAGCCAGGAGTTCCGTGTCGGGCTGACGCCGGGCGCCGTGCGCGAATACGTGGCGGCCGGACACGAGGTCGTCGTGGAGACTGGCGCCGGCACCGGGATCGGCGCCGACGACGCGGCCTACCTGAAGGCCGGAGCGCAGATCGCGCCGGACGCGGCGCAGGTTTTCGCCAAGGCGGAGATGATCGTGAAGGTGAAGGAGCCGCAGCCGGAGGAATGGCGGCGGCTGTCGGAGGGGCAGATACTCTTCACCTATCTCCACCTTGCGCCGGACCCGAAGCAGGCCAAGGGGCTCGTCGACTCCGGCTGCACGGCCGTCGCCTACGAGACGGTGACCGACCGGCACGGCGGGCTGCCGCTGCTCGCGCCGATGAGCGAGGTAGCGGGGCGCCTGTCCATCGAAGCCGCCGGCATGGCGATGAAGAGCCCCAACGGCGGGCGCGGTCTGCTGCTCGGCGGGGTGCCCGGCGTGCAGCCGGCGCAGGTCGCCGTCATCGGCGGCGGCGTGGTCGGTACGCATGCGGCGCGGATGGCCGTCGGGCTCGGCGCGGAGGTCACGATCCTCGACCGCTCGCTGCCGCGGCTTCGCGAGCTCGACGACATGTTCATGGGCCGCGTGAGGACGCGCTTCTCGACGATCGAGACGATCGAGGCGGAGGTGTTCGCCGCCGACGTGGTGATCGGCGCGGTGCTGGTGCCGGGCGCCAGCGCGCCGAAGCTCGTCACGCGCGACATGCTGAAGGAGATGAAGCGCGGCGCGGTCGTCGTCGACGTGGCGATCGACCAGGGCGGCTGCTTCGAGACTTCGCATGCCACGACGCACGCCGAGCCGACCTATGTGGTCGACGGAGTGATCCATTACTGCGTCGCCAACATGCCGGGCGCCGTGCCCGTCACGTCGAGCCAGGCGCTCAACAACGCGACGCTGCCGTTCGGGCTGGCGCTCGCCAACAAGGGACTGAGGGCGTTGCTCGACGACGAGCATCTGCGCGCCGGCCTCAACGTGCACCGCGGCGCGATCACGCATCCGGCCGTGGCGAAGAGCCTCGGGCTGCCGATGAGGGACGCGGTGGAGGCGGTGCAGGAGGACCTGCGCCGGCACGGGGCGAGATTGGCGAGCTGACCGGGAGCGGCTCGGCCTTGCGGGGCTAGTCCGCCTGAGCGGCGTTGCCATCTCCCTCATGCTGAGGTGCGAGCGCCAAAGGCGCGAGCCTCGAAGCACCATCGGTGGGGACGGGAGTCGGCCGTTGCGGCACAGTGGTGCCAACGCCCTCGTCCTTCGAGGCTCGCTGCGCTCGCACCTCAGGATGAGGGCTTCGCACCGTGAGTGCGCTTGGCGCGCTCGGGCGGTCCGACCTCAATGAAAATTCCGGCCCTTCGGCATCACCGAGTGGGTCGCCTGGCTGAGGGCCCTGACCTCCTCCAACAGCTCCGGCTCGGCGGCGAGCATGCGGGCCATGCGGGAGTGCGGCTTCACCTTCAATTTCAGCTCGTCGACCGGGCGGCGCACCTCGTCGGTGGGCGCCATGCCGTTGGCGCCGATGCTTTCGGCTGAAAGCAGCGACAGGAGCGGGGAGAGGTCCTCCAACCGCTCCGCCACGACGTGGATGACGTTCTGCTCCGACTGCACGCGGCCGGTGACCTTGACGAGGCGTGCGCCCATGACGACGGGGCGGTAGCGCTCGAACACCTTTGGCCAGACGATGACGTTGGCGATTCCCGTCTCGTCCTCCAGCGTGGCGAAGATCACGCCGGAGGCGGTGCCGGGGCGCTGGCGCACCAGCACGAGCCCGGCGACGGTGATGCGGGCGCCGCTTCTTATCTCGAGCAGCTGCTCCGCCTTGATGATCCGCTGCGCGTCGAGCGCCTCGCGCAGGAAGGAGACGGGGTGCGCCTTCAGCGAGAGCGACAGCGCGCGGTAGTCGTTCACCACGTGCTCGCCGAGCGGCATGAGCGGCAGCGCCACCTGCTCTTCCCGTTGCAAATTGTCGGCGCTCCTGGCGAAGAGCGGCAGCCGCTCCGCCGCGGCCGCGAAGTCGAGCGCGCGCACCTCCCACAGCGCCTGGCGGCGGTCGAGCCCGACGGAGCGGAAGGCGTCGGCCTCCGCCAGCCGCTCCAGCCCGGCGCGCGAGATGCCCGAGCGCCGCCAGAGATCGCGGACGGATTCGTAAGGGGTAGTGCGGGCGGCAACGAGCGCCGTCGCGTCGTCCTCGCGAAAGCCCTTGATCTGGCGAAGGCCGAGACGGACGGCGTGGGCGGTGCGGATGGCGGGGGCTTGCTCGGCGTGGCGGGGGTGGATGGAAAATTCCCTCCCCCCTTGCGGGGGAGG
>CAZMJQ010000331.1:0-3512 GCA_964566475.1 uncultured Propylenella sp.
GGCCGATCCGCTGGTGACGCCGGCCCACATCGTGCCCGAATGGTACCTGCTGCCGTTCTATGCGATCCTGCGCGCCATCCCCAGCAAGCTGCTCGGCGTCATCCTGATGTTCGGCTCCATCGCGGTGCTGTTCCTGGTGCCGTGGCTCGACACGTCGCGCGTGCGCTCGGCAAGTTACCGGCCGCTCTACCGGCAGTTCTTCTGGATCTTCGTCGTCACCTGCATCGGGCTCGGCTATCTCGGCTCGCAGCCGCCGGAAGGGGGCTACGTGATCGCGGCGCGCATCCTCACCGCATACTACTTCCTGCACTTTATCGTGGTCATGCCGCTGCTCGGCCTGTTCGAGACACCGAGGCCCAGGCCGGCGTCCATCGCCGAGTCGGTCCTCGGGCCGGGCGCAGACGCAGGCGGAGCCGCGCCGGCCGGCGCCCCCGCCGCGCCGGAGGCGCGCGGCTGATGCGGCGGAGAAGAGCCATGCAGAGCACGCTGATCCGCCTCGCCGCAATCGCCATGCTCGGACTCCCGTTCGGCACTCCTGCAGCCGCGCAGGACGACGGGCGCGAGGCAGCGGGCACGCCGCACTATCCGCTTCTTGGGCCGCGTCACGTGAGCTGGTCGTTCGCCGGGCCGTTCGGGACGTTCGATCCGCAGCAATTGCAGCGCGGCTTCCAGGTCTATCGCGAGGTCTGCTCGACCTGCCACTCGCTCGGCCTGGTCGCGTTCCGGACGCTCGCGTCTGAGCACGGCCCGCACTTCTCCGAGGAGGCGGTGCGGGCGCTTGCCGCCGAATATACGGTGACCGACCCACAGGACGGGACAGAGCGTCCCGGCCGTCCCGCCGACCTCTATCCGGAAGCGCCGCCCTATCCGGGCGTGACGCCGCCGGACCTTTCGGTCATCGCCAAGGCGCGCGCCATCGAGCGCGGCTTCCCGACCTTCGTCTTCGACGTCTTCACCCAGTACCAGGAGACGGGGCCGGACTACCTCTACTCTCTGCTTACCGGCTACCAAGATCCGCCCGAGGGCGTGGAGGTGCCGGAGGGCACCTACTACAACCCGTATTTCATCTCGGGCGTGACGCTCGCCATGCCGCCGCCGCTCTTCGACGGGCAGGTGGCTTATGCGCAGAACCAGGACGAGTCGCCGTTGAACGATGTGCCGGAGACGGTGGATCAGTATTCCAAGGACGTGTCGGCCTTCCTCATGTGGACGGCGGAGCCGCACATGGTGGAGCGCAAGTCGCTCGGCCTGACCGTGATGATCTTCCTGATCGTGCTGTCGGGGCTGGTCTACTACACGAAGAAGAAGGTGTGGGCGACGCTGCCGCACGAGGGCGCCGCCTGACGGCGCGAGGCTGCGGAGGGCGCGGACGGGTCGCCCGCGCACCGTCCGGCGCGCCGCTTCACTCGGCCGGGGGGCCGAGCGTCTCCACGAACGCCATGATCTTGAGGATCTCGTCCTGCGTGAAGCGCTGGCCCATGGGCTGCATGGCGCCGGCCGCGCCGCCGTAGATCACCTCGAACTCGCCGTGGGCGGTGGCGACGCGCTCGTATTTGATCGTGTCGTCGACGAGGCTCGGTCCCATGCGGCCCGCGCCGTCCGGCATGTGGCAGCCCGCGCATAGCGGGTTGTAGAGCCCCTTGCCCGCGGCGATCGCCTCTTCGTCGCCCGAGTAGGGGTTCTCGCCGGAGCAGTGAAACGCCTCCACCGCTGGCGTGATCTCCTCGTCGGGCATGAACTGCGGCAGCGGCTTGCCGGTCAGCACGTGCGTGAACTCAACCGGCTCGGGGCATTCCGCGATGTCCTGCAGCAGCGGCGCATCGGATTGCGCTGCTGCGGGTCCCGCGAGCAGGAGTGCGGACAGGATCAGTGGAGCGGCAGGTAGCGCGCGGTGCAACATGGGATTGTCCAAGCCAAGTCTACAAGAAGGACGCCGGGACACGTCCGGCTCCAGGCAAAACGTCGCTGCCGGCGTCGGGTTGCGCGGCCGGCGTCCGGGCGGCCGTATGGAGCCGCCCGGACGCGACCGGCCTGCTACTGCACCGTCGTGGCGGTCTCCGCGCCTTCCGGCACCTCGCTCGCCGGCACGATGCGCCAGAGCGCGCCCGGCGGGTTGGCGGTGGGGCCCTGGTCGGCGGTGTAGAAGTTGTTGGCGTTCACGGCATAGACCATGCCGTCCTCGCCCATGCCGCCGCTGGTGAACTGCAGGTCGGTCTGCGCCATCTCCTGCAGCTGCCAAGCGGAGCCGTCCCAGCCGAGCCCGAAGACGCGGCCCGTGCACCAGTCGCCCGCAAAGTACACACCGGTCATGCCGCCGTAATTGGCGACGCCGAAGCCCTGCACCGAGCAGCCGCCCTCGTCGTTCTCCGGCCCGCCGGGATAGGGCTGTCCGTGCGGGTATTGCGCGGCCGGCAGCACCCCGACCACGGCGCAGTCCGCCTCAGCCGGATCGCCGAGCATCGGGTGGCAGAAGGACCCCTGCATGTCCGGCCAGCCATAGTACTCGCCGCCCTCGCTGGACGCCGGCTGGTAGATGATCTCCTCCCAATGGTTCTGGCCGACATCGGCGATGAAGAGGTCGCCGGTCTCCGGGTCGAAGGAGAAGGTGTAGGGGTTGCGCACCCCATAGGACCATATCTCGGGCTTGGCGATCGTGCGGATCTCGGCGAACTGCTCCTCCGTGATCCCGAAGAGCACCATCAGGCGCTCCTTCGACGCTTCGGCGAAGGGGTTGTCGGGCGGAATCCTGTAGGCGGCGTACTCGCTGTCATCGACGTCCACGTCGATGCGCAGCATCTTGCCGAGCAGCGTGCTGAGGTCCTTGCCTGCCTGCAGCGGGTCGCCTTCCCAGCCGCCGTCGCCGGAGCCGATATAGAGGTAGCCGTCCGGCCCGAAGGCGATCTGCCCGCCATTGTGGTTGTAGTAGGGCTGCTCGATCCGCATGATGACCTTCGCCGTCTCGTTGGTGCGCTCCGGTGTCATCATGTTGGGGCTTTCCGGATCGACCTGGAAGCGCACGATCACGCCGTCGCCGTTGAACGGAAGCGACGCGTAGTGGACGAAGAAGTAGCCGTTGCTCTCGAAGTCCGGGTGGAACGCGACCGAATAGAGGCCCTGCTCCACAAAGCCCGTCTGGACGTCGTTGCCGAGCGGGTTGATGTTCGTCAGGTCGAGGAAGGGCTCCGCCTCCACCGATCCGTCCTCGTTGACGATGCGGATGCGGCCGACGCGCTCCGTGACGAAGAGCCGGCCGGAGCCGTCGCCGGCGTTTGCAACGCTCGTGGGATCCTCGAAGCCGTCGGCCACCTTGACGAGCGCGATCTCCGGCGCGCCGGGGATCGTGCCGCCAGGCTCCGCCACCTGGTCGGGAGACTGGGGCACGTCGGCCGCAAAGGCAGCGGACGCAAGCATGGTCGAAGCAGCGAGTACAGCAAGGCGCTTGCTCATGAAAGGCCTCCTCCTGTGATGATGATTTTACGTGATGTCTTGCCCCTCTTGCGCCCGGACCGGGC
>CAZMJQ010000332.1:0-5981 GCA_964566475.1 uncultured Propylenella sp.
GGCGGCGCCCAGTAGAGGCGGTCCTTCGTGCGCCCGTCCGGTTCGACGATGCGGATGGTGGCGGGCGGCAGCTTCCGCACGCCCTTCAGGATGGTGCGCGGCGCCGGCACGACGGCATGGAACGTCATGTAGAAGTGCAGCGCCGCCGGATCGATCTCGTCGTCCACACCGCCCGCCGCCAGCAGCGCCGGCAGCGAGGAGGCGAAGCGCAGCCTGCCCGGCTCCCCGGCGAGATAGAGCGGCTTGATGCCGAAACGGTCGCGCGCCATCACCACGCGCCCGCTTTCGCGCTCGTGCAGCACGAAGGCGAACATGCCGTGGAACCGGTCGACGCAATCCATGCCCCACGCGTGCCAAGCCTTCAGCACGACTTCCGTGTCGCCTGTGGAGAAGAAAGCGTAGCCGAGCCCCTGAAGCTCCTTACGCAACTCAGGATAGTTATAAATGCAACCATTGAAGGCGATGGTGAGGCCGAGCGCCGAATCGACCATGGGCTGCTCGGCGCGCTCGGAAAGGTCGATAATCTTCAGCCTGCGGTGACCGAACCCGACGCGGCCATGCAGCACCATCCCTGCGGAATCCGGGCCCCGTGGGGCGAGTTTCTCCGACATGCGGCCGATTTCGGCCGGACTTGCCAAACTTCCGTCAAAGGTGACTTCGCCGCAGATGCCACACATCCGGCCCAGAATCCTTTCGCCTGCACTTCTTCAGGAATACCCCCGACTTGGACGCCGGTGCCCGTGAGGTCAAGGCCGGGGCGAGCCCGAAGGTTCCCGACCTGCGTCCGACGGCCGCTGCAAGCTTCGTTCCAGACCGATCGGTTCCATTTCTCCCCGCCGGTCATGTATCAGGATCGGCGACAGCAAAGAGATTTGCCGCCGCACGCCATGGCCGCCGGAAAGCTCGACAGATACCGCAGGAAGCGCGACTTCCGCCGCACGACCGAGCCCGCCGGCGCGGAGAGCGGGGACACAGGCAACCTCTACATGATCCACAAGCACGACGCGACGCGGCTCCACTACGACCTTCGCCTGCAGATCGGCGACGTGCTGAAGAGCTGGGCAGTGCCGAAAGGGCCCTCGCTCGACCCGAAGGAGAAGCGGCTGGCGGTCGAGGTCGAGGAGCATCCGCTGGAATACGGCGCCTTCGAGGGCGTCATCCCGGAGGGCAATTACGGTGCCGGCGCCACGCTCATCTGGGACAGCGGCACCTGGGCGCCGATGGGCGATCTGGAGAGGAGCCTCAAGTCAGGAACGCTGAAGTTCCGGCTCGCCGGGGAGAAGCTGCGCGGCGGCTGGACCCTCACCCGCCTCAGGCCAAGGCCGGGCGACAAGCAGCCGAGCTGGCTCCTTATCAAGGAGCAGGACGACGCCGCGTCCACGGACGTGGACATCCTGGACGCGCGGCCGGAAAGCGTGGTCTCGGGCAAGCGCGTCGAGGAGCTCTTCACGCGGGATGCCGACGTCTGGAGCACCGGGAAGCCCGCCGCGCGGCGCACGAAGCAAGTCCTTCCCGCGGAGCCGGCATCGTCGAAGCCGCCCGCCCTCCGGCCCGGAGCATTGAAGGGAGCTCGCAAGTCCACCCTGCCGCGCACCTTCAAGCCGCAACTCGCCTCGCCCGTCGAGACGCCGCCCGAGGGCGACGGCTGGCTGCACGAGATCAAGCTCGACGGCTACCGCACCATCGCCATCGTGTCCGACGGAAAGGCGCGGCTTATCACCCGCAACGGCCACGACTGGACCGACCGGTACGGCGATGTCGCCAAAGCGTTCGCCGCGGTTCCCGCGTCCGCCGCGATCATCGACGGCGAGGTCGTCGTGCCGGACGAGGATGGCATCACACGCTTCGCCGCGCTGCAGGACGCTATCGCCGAGGGCGAGACCTGGCGCATGATCTTCTACGCCTTCGACCTCATGCACCTGAACGGCTGGGATCTCGTTGACGTCGCGCTCACAGAGCGCAAGGCGCTGCTGGAGAAACTGCTCCACCCCGTCACCGGCAGGAGTTCGGCCATCCAGCTCAGCGAGCACGTGGTCGGGCACGGTCGGAAGTTTTTCGCCCAAGTGTCGAAGATGCAGCTCGAGGGCGTGGTCTCCAAGCGCGTCACCAGCGCCTACCGCAGCGGACGCACCAAGGCCTGGGTAAAGACCAAGGCGAAGCCGACCGGGACGTTCACGGTGATCGGCTACACGACGTCGGCCGCGGCCGGCGGGCTCGCGGCGCTCCACCTGGCGGAAGAAGCCGAAGACGGGCTGCGGCCGGTCGGCAAGGTCGGGACCGGCTTTTCCGTCGAGCAGGCGGCGATGCTTACGGAGCGGCTCGAGGCGCTGTCCCGCGCCGAGCCGCCGGTCACGTTCGCCGGCCCGGTTCCGAAGGCGCACTGGGTGGAGCCCCAGGTGAAAGCGCTCGTGCAGTATTCCAACAAGACCGCGGACGGCAATCTACGCCACGCCGTGTTCCTGGGTCTGAGCGAGCCGCAGCAACCGCAGCCGGCCCGCGCCAACCCGAATGCGAAAGCGCCGAAACGGCTCATCACCGACCAGCACCTGGCGAACATCTGGGTGACCAACCCCGAGCGCCGGATGTTTTCGAAGACCGGCCCGACCAAGCTCGATCTCGCCGTCTACTACGCGCGCATCGGCGACTACATGCTGCCGCACATCCTGAGCCGGCCCGTGTCGCTCATCCGCTGCCCAACCGGCGAGGAGAAGGACTGCTTCTTCCAGCGCCACGCCTTCTCCGGCATGCCGACGGAGATCGGCATCTTCTCGTCGAAGCGCGAGGACAAGGAGGAGCGCGACTACCTCTTCGTGAAGGACGCGGAGGGCTACCTGGCGCTGGCGCAGTTCGGCGTCGTGGAGTTCCACCCCTGGGGCTGCCGCGTCGACAAGCCCGACCGGCCAGACCGCATGTTCTTCGACCTCGACCCCGGTGAGGGCGTCGCATGGCGCGACGTCGTGGAGGCGGCGCAGGCCGTCGGCGAGGAGCTGACGCGGCTTGCGCTGACGCCTTTCGTGAAGACGTCCGGCGGCAAGGGCATCCACGTCGTGGTGCCGCTCAACCGCCGCCATGGCTGGAAAGAGGTGCATGAAACCAGCGGCAAGATCGCGGCCTCGCTCTCCCGGAAGTTCCCCGACACCTTCGTCGCGACCATGGGCAAGCGGGAGCGCAGGAGCCGCATCTACGTCGATTTCCACCGCAACGCCCGCTCCGCCACGGCAGCCGGCGTCTATTCGTTGAGGGCTCGCAAGGGCTTGCCCGCGTCCGCCCCGCTCGCATGGGACGATCTTGCATCCATCGACGACCCGGCGGACTTGAACTACGCTACGTTACCTAGGTTTTTAAGCAATTCCGGCGATCCTTGGGCCGATATGGATGCCGATGCCTGCTCGCTCGGCAAGGATATGACCGGCAAACTGGCGACGAAGTGAGGAGTTTCCGATGGCGCCGCGCGCAAGCTGGAAGGGATACCTGAAGCTCTCTTTGGTGAGCTGTCCGGTCAGGCTCTACAACGCGACGAGCTCGGGCGAGCGCATCTCCTTCAACCTCCTCCACAAGGACACCCATAACCGGGTGCAGATGAAGCCGGTCGACCCGGAGCTCGGCCTGGTGGAGCGCGCCGACCTCGTGAAGGGCTACCAGTACGAGAAGAATCAATACGTTATCCTCGAGGACGAGGATTTCGAGAAGGTCAGGATCGAAACCACCGAGACCATCAACATCGATGCGTTCGTGGACCAGGACACCGTGGACGTGCTCTACCAGGACGCCCCCTACTACCTCGCACCGGACGGCCCGGTGGCGGAGGAGACCTTCGTCGTCATCCGCGAGGCGATGAAGAAGTCGAAGAAGGTGGCGCTGGCGCGGCTCGTGCTCTCCAGCCGCGAGCGCGTGGTGACGATCGGCGTGCGCGACAACGGCATGCTGGTGCAGACGTTGCGCCAGCCGCAGGAGGTGCGCGGCCAAGCCGCCTATTTCGAGGACATCCCCGAAAACGGCGCCGACCCCGAGATGCTCGACCTCGCGCTGAAGCTTATCGAGCAGAAGGAACGGAAATTCGATCCGAACGAGTACAAGGACCGTTACGAGCAGGCGCTCATGGAGCTTGTGAAGGCGAAGGTCGCCGGCCAGGAGCCCGTGGTGGCCGCGGCGCCGGAGCGCGGCAAGGTGATCAACCTCATGGATGCGCTCAAGAAGAGCCTGGAAGGCGACAAGCCGCCGGCCGGCAGCAAGGCGCGCAAGACTGCCACCACCGCCAAGCCGACGACGAAGAAGAAGGCCGCGCCGAAGCGAAAGAGTGCGTGATCGCCGGGCGCTACTCGCATATGTTCTCCTGACGTGCTTGGGGAGTATTCCGTCGATTCGAATCGACCCGACATGAGCAAGAGAGCGGATGAAGGTCGAAGGGGCCGTATTCGCAATCATCGGGGCGCTTGACGCCTTCCCGCACCGCCTGGCTGCGCGGGCGATCGAGGCGGGCGGCGGCACGCTGAGGCGCGGCGTCTCGCGCGGCACCGATATCGCCGTGATCGGGCATCGTCTCGTTCAGAGCGTCGGCGCGGACCGCATCCTGCGACGCCTCGACGAAGCGCGCGCCGCCGGCGCGCTGCCGGTCAGCGAACGCGCCTTCCTGCGCCTCCTCGGCCTGGCGCGCGAGTGCGAAGGCGAACGGCAGCTCTCGGCGGACGACCTCCTGCAGAAGTCCGGCCTCGATCGCGACTCGTTCGACCGGCTCAGGCTCTTCGACGTCTTCGACGTGTCGGAGGAGCCGTTCGGCTTCCGCGACTTGGTGGCGGCGCGGCAATGCGCTGGGCTCATCCGCGAGGGGGTGGAGTGGATCGCCCTCGTCCGCGCCGTCCAGTCGCGCAGCCCCATCTCGCCCGACGGCGGCCTCTCCCAGGTCCGGCTGGAGCGCTCGGAATGGAACCAGGTGCTCATGCGCTCCGGCGATGCGCTGACCGAGCTCAGCGGCCAGCACATCCTGGCGCTGCCGGAGGAGATGGACGGCGTCGACGAGCTTTTCGAGGCCGCCAAGGAGGCGGAGGACGATGGGGACTGGGAACGGGCGCGAGCGGCCTACGCGCGCTGCCATGCCATGGACCACCGCGACCCGGTGATCGCCTTCAATCTCAGCCACGTGCTCCTGCAGCAGGGGGACCTCGAAGGCGCGCGGCGCTCGCTCAACAAGGTCCTGTCGCTCGACCGGCATTTTCCGGAGGCCTGGTTCAACCTCGCCGCGATTGCCCGCCGCCAGGACGATCCCGAGACCGCGCGACGGCACCTGCGCAAGGCCATGAAGGTCGATCCGGACTACCCCGATCCGATCTACAACCTGGCGCTCCTGGAGTTCGAGGCGGGCAGGCACGACGAGGCGGCGCGGCTCTGGTCGCGCTACCTGGAGCTCGATGCGCGCTCCGAGTGGGGCCACAAGGCCCGGCAGGGCCTGCAGCTCATCTCCATGATGAAGAACCCGGGCGGCGCGTCCGCGCCCGCTGCAAAGGACCGCAAGCCCGGTCTTCGCATCGTCGGATGAATGTCCTCCACACCGGCCCGGACGACGCGCCGGCCATCCTGATGCTCGCCCATGGCGCCGGCGCGCCGATGGATTCCCGCTTCATGAACGATATCGCAGCGCTGCTCGCCGAACGGGGGCTGCGCGTCGCGCGCTTCGAGTTCGCCTACATGGCCGGACGAAGGACAGGCGCGGGCAGGAAGCCGCCGCCGAGGGCGGAGCGGATCATGAACGAGTACCGAGAGGCCGTCACGGCGCTGAGCGCAGACCGGCCGCTCTTCATCGGCGGCAAGTCGATGGGCGGGCGTGTCGCCAGCATGGTCGCGGACGAGCTTTTCGGCGCGCGCCGCATCGCCGGCCTCGTCTGCCTCGGCTACCCGTTCCACCCGCCCGGCTCGCCGGAGAAGCTCCGCACCGCGCACCTGAAGGACCTCGCTACCCCCGCCCTCATCTGCCAGGGCACGCGCGA
>CAZMJQ010000333.1:0-20454 GCA_964566475.1 uncultured Propylenella sp.
GGGAAGGGCGGGCGGCGCCCGTGGTGAGATTCGGCCGGTTCCGGCCGGCCGAGCCTCGGGGGTCCCGATACGTCCGCCCGACCGGGACGACCGGTCTGCCGCTAGTCGAGACGGCCTTAAGGGTGGAGCGTACGACGCGGAGCGAAAGCTCCGACGGAAGGTGGCCCATGCCGGAGAGTGGAAATCGGGCGCCATAAAACGCCGCGCGGGGCGCCAAAGGGGCGCCACTTTAAACTTTTGCGAGGCACTCCTGAGGCGCCCCGCTCCCTCCTCGTTGCGAGGAGGCGAAGAGACAGGCACAGCCCCGGGCCGATCCGGCCGCGGGACGACAAGGCATGTACGGGAACCGCGCGCATGACGGAAGCGGCGGGATGCGTAACGGCCCATATTCGCCGGTTGAATCACACTCCGGAGCCAATCCGGTTCATTGCGCCGGAGGACCGCACGAACGTCAGGGCCGCGCCCATGCGATACGGGATTCGCGCATGTCGGCTTCATCATCGACAACGCGTACGCCTCGGTCACGTTGGCCATCGCGTACGACCTTGAGCAGGCTGACGAGCCTGCCGCGATCAATGCTGGACCGAACAAGGACGGGCTCGTCGTCCATCTTCGCGACCCCGACGGCATATCACGGTCGAACTCATCCAGCCGTCGGCTCGCGGCTCAACTTGACGGAACCGGTCTGAAGTCGTGAACAAGGTCCGGAAGCGGCGGGCGCCGCCGTGCAACCGGCGTGCAACCGACGCTCGCTTGAAGGGGGCGCGACTTGCCATCACCGTCTGTAAGCCGCATCGGGCTGCGTCCGCGGGTTCGGCTCGATGACGGACAGACTCGCCGGTGAGGCCTGCCGCCCGGGCACGCAATAGATGGCGCGATCACGAGAGGAACCTCCGATGAGCCTCAAGCGGAGCACCGGCCGCATCCTGACGACGCATGTGGGAAGCCTGCCCCGTCCGCACGATCTCCTCGACCTGATGGCCGAGCGGCTGTCGGGCAAGGGCTACGACCGCGCCGCCTACGATGCGCGCGTGCGGCGCGCGGTGGCTGAATGCGTCGCCAGGCAGGCCGAGGCCGGCATCGACATCGTGACCGACGGCGAGCAGTCGAAACCCGGCTTCGCGAATTACGTGCAGGAACGGCTGGAGGGCTTCGAGCCCCGCCCCGATTCTGGACAGCGGAAGTTTCAGAAGGAGCTCGCGGCTTTCCCCGAATATTACGAGGAGTACTTCAAGCGTGCGATGGGCGGCGGCTCGGTCGGACGGATGACGCCGATGGCCTGCACAGGGCCGGTCCGCTATTGCGGCGAGGAGCAGCTGGCAAAGGACATCGAGAACCTGAAAGCCGCGGTCGAGGCCGCCGGCTGCGAGACCGCCTTCATGCCCGCCGTCGCGCCAAGCGGAGTCGGATTGAACGAGCACTACGCAACTGAGGCGGAATTCTACCGCGCCGTCGGCGAGGCGCTTCGCGTCGAATACAAGGCCATCGCGGATGCCGGCTTCCAGGTCCAGGTCGACGATCCCTATCTCACCGACGTTTTCGTCAACCCGCAGCTCGATGCCGCGCAGCAGGCGGAGCGGGCCAACCTCCACGTGGATACGATCAACGAGGCGCTGCGCGGCATCCCGGCGGAGCAGGTGCGCTATCACACCTGCTACGGCATCAACGAAGGCCCGCGCGTGCATGAGGCGCCGCTGTCCGACGTCGTCGGCTACATGCTGAGGATAGACGCCGCCTACTATAGCTTCGAGGCGGCCAATCCCCGCCACGAGCACGAATATCATCTGTGGGAAGGCGTGAAGCTGCCCGAGGGCAAGGTTCTGATGCCCGGAGTCATCACGCATGCCAGCAACATCGTGGAGCACCCCGAGCTCATTGCCGAGCGCCTGGTGCGCTTCGCCAAGCTCGTCGGGCGGGAGAACGTCATCGCCAGCGCCGATTGCGGCTTCGCCTCGCAGGCAAGCTACTTCTCCGAGGTCCATCCGACCGTGATCTGGGCGAAGCTGGAGGCGATGCGCGAGGGTGCGGATATCGCCACAAAGCGGCTCTGGCCGTGATCCAGATGGGCGCGAGGCCCGGTTCAATCCATCGCCAGGACGCCGTTCGACTTGAAGATGTCGCGGATGCGTCCGGCATAATCGTTGAAGCGCTCCGGCAGCTGGTCGAGCCGCCGCGGGCGCGGCAGGTCGATGTCGATGACCTCCACGATGCGTCCGGGCTGCGGCCCCATCACGACCACGCGGTCGGCCAGCAGGACCGCTTCGGGAATGCTGTGAGTGATATGCAGCGCGGTCTTCCGCGTCTCCATCCACAGGCGCTGGATATCCATCGCAATCTGCTCGCGCGTCAGCGCGTCGAGCGCGCCGAACGGCTCGTCCATCATCAGCATGCTCGGATCGTGCACAAGCGCCAGGCAGATGGAGACGCGCTGGCGCATGCCGCGGACAGCTCGTAGGGCTTCTTCTTCTCGAATCCGGCAAGTCCCGCCAGCGGCGTAAGCCTCTTCAGGAAGCTGAAACCCGCGCCGGCCGCTCCCTCCGCCGATGCGCTTGTCACGGCCATTCTATCACCGAGGTTGTCAGAATTCCGGCCCAACGTAGGGGGCATTGGGCTTCCTGCGCAACATCAGGATTCCGCAACAACCCGCATTGCGCGCTCGGCCCCGGCTGCGAGCGTTAGCCCGAGTCCGGGACCTCGCGGCACCGTCAGCCGATCGCGCGACGCCCGGAACGCGCCGTCGGTCGTGCCCCGGCCGGCAAGAAATTGCGGCCCGTTGAGCGCCGCGGGCAGATCGAGCCCGCCATAGGCGAAAAGATGCGCCGAAGCGGCCAGCGAGAGGTCGGGATCGGTCAGGCCGGAAGCATAGAGCAGCAGGCCGTGCGCGCGCAGGAGATTCACGATCCGCGATGCGTTCCACAGCCCGCCGCAGCGCGCCACCTTCATCGCGACGCCGTCGAACATGCCGAGGGCTATGAACTCCTCCACCTCAACGGGCGAGACGATCCCTTCATCCATCAAAACGGGCAGTGCACCGTTCCGCTTCAGCGCTTGGTAGTCCCGCAGCCGGTTGGGCGGGAACGGCGATTCCAGTGCGTGCAGCCCGGCCTCGGCGAATTTCGGCGAGTTCGCGATCGCGGTCTCCAGATCGTATGCGGTGTTGGCGTCCGCCCAGTGGAAGCCGTCGGGCGCGAAACGACACACCATGCGCACGAGCTCGAGATCGTACTCCGGCGTTTGCGGGTAGCCCACCTTCACGTTGAAACTGTCGTAGCCCTGCGCCCGCCCCTCTTCCAGCAGCCGCTCGGCGCCCTCGATTGTCGGCGACTGCACTGTCCAGCTCAGGCGGATTTCCTCGCTCCGGCGGCCGCCGAGGAGCTCGCTCGCGCTCTTGCCCGTCTGCTTGCCCCAGAGGTCGTAGCAGGCGAGATCGACCGCCCCCTTGCAGAGCGGTTGCCCCACCGAGAAGGATGGCCTGATGGCGCGCTCCATGCGAGCGTGTATATCGGCGATGTCGGAGGGATCGGCCCCCAGGAGCACCGGCGCCAGATGGTGCTCAAGCGTCGTCTCGACGCTCTCCACCGTCTCGTAGGTCCAGGTCTCCACCGGCACCGACTGGCCCCACCCCTGCGTGCCGGATTCGTCGGTCAGCCGCAGAAGGACCGTCGGCCGCGCCCCGGTCTTGAGAAATTTGAACGCCCCGACGATATCGTAGTCGAACCTCGCCATCTCGATGCGAGCGATCCGTCCCAATTCCCTGCTCCCATTTCGACTGCGCGCGGTCCGCTCCGTGCTGCCCCAGCGACGCGGCAATGACAAGTCATTCTCGCCGGCTCTCCGATTTGACCGGAGTGCAATTAAAGGAGATAGGTCCCGCCAATCCGATCGACCGGTCCAGACGACGTGAACCCGCCTGAATTTTCCGTCCGCGAAGTGTGCCTCTTCGAGCGTTCGCTGCGCTTGCGCATGCCGTTCCGCTTCGGAATCGTCACCCTCACCGAGGCGCCGCAATGCTTCGTCCGCGTGCGAGTCGAGGCGGCAGACGGCGCCTCGCATTGGGGCGCGGCCGCGGAGATGCTCGCGCCAAAATGGTTCGACAAGAGCCCGGCGCTCACCAACGAGGAGAACTTCGACCAGCTTCGCCTTTCGCTCCGCATCGCAGCCGAAGGCTATATGCGCGCGGCAAAGCCGCTCTGCGCATTCGGCTACTTCGCGGCGAGCTACGACGGGCAGATCGCGGAGGGGCGCGCGCACGGCCTCAATCCGCTCGTCGCATGTTTCGGCCCCGCGCTACTCGACCGCGCGGTGCTCGACGCCTTGTGCCGCAGTCTTGGAATCTCCTTCTACGAAGCGCTCCGCTCCAATGTCGCGGGCATGGACTCCGCCCTTCTCGCTGAGACCGCCGATTTGCGCGGGTTCGACATGTCCGCCTTCCTCAAGTCCCTGGCACCCTCCGAAGGCATCGCGGCGCGCCATACGGTGGGCCTGGTGGATGTGATTGCCGGGCATCCTAATCAGGTGAGCGACGGGCTGCCGGAATCGCTGGAGGAGGTGGTCGATGCCTATGGCCACAGGTTCTTCAAGCTGAAGGTGGGTCCCGACAACAGCGGCAATATCGAGCGGCTTGCCGAGATCGCTTCGGTGCTCGACCGCATCCCGGAGCCGTATTTCGCCTCGCTAGACGGCAACGAGCAGTTCGAGAGCCACGAGGGCGTGCTGGAGCTCTGGCACGGCATCCGGTCCGACCCGCGCCTCCGGCGCCTTGCGCAGAGCATCCTCTTCATCGAACAGCCGATCACCCGTTCGCATGCCTTCGACGCCGACATGTCGGAGCTCTCGAAGGCCACCCCGGTGATCATCGACGAGTCGGACGAGGACCTCACCGTTTTTCCGGGCGCCCGCGCGCTCGGCTATTCGGGTGTATCGAGCAAGTCCTGCAAGGGGCTCTACAAGTCCTTCCTCAACGCGGCCCGCTGCCGGATGTGGAATGCCGAGTGCGGGGACGACCGCTACCTCATGACGGGAGAGGACCTGACCATGCAGGCGGGGATCGCCGTGCAGCAGGACCTCGCCCTCGTCAGCCTGCTTGGCCTCACGCATGTGGAGCGGAACGGTCATCACTACGCCAACGGCATGGCGAGCGCCCCGGCAGCGGAACAGGATGCCTTCCACTCCGCTCACCCTGATCTTTACGAACGGAGCCGCGGCGCCGTGCGGCTCAGAATCGAACATGGCCGTCTCGCGATCGGATCGCTCGACTGTCCCGGCTTCGCGACTGCCGCCTCGCCGGATTGGGATGCGATGGAGCCGATGCCGGAACGGCCCGCACCGCAGGCGTCAACCGGCTGAGCCTACGCCCAGGCTCAATGCCGTCCTTCATAGAGGTCGCGGCCCTTCACCAGGGCGCGGATCTTTCCGTCCGCGATGCCGCGCTTCAGCATCCAGAACCCGCAGTCGGGATGAATGTACTTCACGCGGCCCTGGCCGAGCACGTCATTGGCGCGCTCGATGGCGCGGGCGACCGAATCCGCCGCTTCGATCTCCGTGTGCTTGATATCCACGACGCCGAGGCCGAAGCCGATCTCGGGCCTGAGGTCCCTGAAAGCCTCGAGCTCTTCTTGAAGGCCAGCCATTCGGCAAGTCCCCCGTTGCGCACGCCGCTCATCGGCCGCACGAAATATTCGATCATCCCGTTCGTCTCGGGATGGTTCACGTCGAAGCGATAGAACTCGCCATCGCAGGCAACGTCGATACCGGCCTGCTCCTGCGTATCGATCGCCACCCGCGTGGCGTCGATGAGCGCCTGCTCCGAGGGAAGTGCGAGCAGCCAGTCCGGTACAGGGTAAGATCAGACCGTCGTCGTCCTTATTCGGGCGGAGTTTTCGAGAGCGGGCATCGAACTTCCTCATGGTCATCTTTTGAGGACGCTATTTGCCTGATCTGGACGCCGCTGGCGAGGGCTGGTAACCGGAGCGCTCATGGATCGGAAGAGATATCCATAAGTTCACGGCGGTCTCCGGCGATCGTCTTGTGGTCGGGCGCAAGCCGTCCGAGCCACATCGCCTCGACGTTGCGCCCTGCTTCCTGTTCCAGTCGACGGCTTGACTGATGGATCGGGGGCCACGGTGTTTCCCCCAACTTAAGCGGATGCTTTCGTGGGCTGAGGCGGCATATTCGGATGCGGCGTGAGGGCCCGTCCGATCGGACCAATCCGCGTCAAACCGGACGTACCCCGCGAGATCAGGCGACCCTGGCCGATCCGTTGACGCCGATACCGGAGATCGCCTGAACCAGGTTGTCCTCGTTGACTTCCTCGGCGGTGAATT
This sequence comes from uncultured Propylenella sp., assembly GCA_964566475.1. GTDB lineage: Bacteria > Pseudomonadota > Alphaproteobacteria > Rhizobiales > Afifellaceae > DASWJZ01. The sequence continues at coordinate 6,324 of CAZMJQ010000333.1, forward strand.
CGCGGGTGATCCTGCCCTGATACATGGCAATGATCCGGTCTGCCACGCGAAGCACCTCCGGCATTTCGGACGAGATGACGATCACCGCATAGCCGGATCGCGCAAGCTCTCGGATGAGATTGTGGATATCCGCCTTGGAGCCAACGTCGATGCCGCGCGTCGGCTCGTCGACGATCAACAAGCGCGGCCTCATGGCGAGCCATTTCCCGATGACGATCTTCTGCTGGTTGCCGCCCGACAGGTTGCCCACCAGGGATCGCCAGCTCGGCGCCTTGATGTCGAGACGATCGCGGTACATGTCGTAGATCGCGATCTCCGCCCCGTTCGCGACGAATGGGCCGGCGGTCATGTCGCCGACCTGCGGAAGGGTGATGTTGTCCCGGCAGTTCATGCCGAGGACCAATCCCTGCTCCTTGCGGCTTTCCGGTACCAGCGAGATCCCGCTGGCGATGGCCTCGGCGGGAGAGCCGATCCTCACCTCCTCTCCGCCGAGGAGGATACGTCCCGCAGTCGGGATGTGAAGCCCGAACAGGGTCAGGGCGATATCCGTCCGCCCGGCTCCCACGAGCCCGTAGAAACCCACGACCTCGCCTGCACGGACGGAAAAGCTGACATCCTGGTAGAGCTTTCCGCACGACAGGCCTTCAACCTGAAGCGCGACTTCTCCGAACTCGAAGTGCTCGCGATTGCGCGAGTAGTCCAGGCTGCGGCCAATCATCAGTCGGGTCACCTGGTCCTCGTCCGTCTCGGCTGTATCGAGCGTTCCGCGGTAGCGCCCGTCGCGCAGCACCGTGATGCGGTCGGAAATGGTAAAGATCTCCTCCATGCGATGGGAGATATAGACGATGCCGACGCCCCTCGCCTTCAGGTCCCTTACAATATCGAACAGCACGACTTTTTCGGCATCGGTCAGCGAAGCCGTCGGTTCGTCGAACACCACAATCCTTGCCTGATGCGTCAGCGCGCGAGCGATCTCGACCATCTGCTTCTTGGCGATCGAGAGGGTGCCGACCCTGGTCCGCGGGCCGAAGCCGCAGTTGAGCTTCTTCAGGATGGCGCCGACGCGCCCGTCCAGCACGTTCCAGTCCACGAAGCCCCACCTCGAACGGGGCAACTCGCCGAGGAAGACGTTCTCTGCGACCGACATCTGCTCGGCAAGCGACAGCTCCTGGTGTATCAGGATGATTCCGTTCTTCTTGGCCTCCAGCGGATTGGGGATACGAATTGAACGGTTCTCGATAAGGATGCGGCCGCTGTTCGGCTGATACATCCCGGCCAGCACCTTCATGAGGGTGGACTTGCCCGCGCCGTTCTCGCCCATCAGCGCATGGACTTCGCCGGGACGGACATCGAAATCGACGCCGTCGAGCGCGCGCACGCCAGGGAATGTCTTGACGATGCCCTCCAACCGAAGGGCGGGTTCGACCGCGCTCATATCCGCAACTCCCCCTCGCCGCGGCGGGTCAACTGCTTGTCGAGGAAGAGCACCGCGATCAGGATCGCGCCCAGCACCAGCAGCACGTAGAAAGCCGGCACCTGCATGAGGTTCATACCGTTGCGCAGAATTCCTATGGCGAGAACGCCGCCGAAGGTTCCGATGATGTTGCCCGCCCCACCTGCGAGTTTCGTCCCGCCGAGGACTGTCGCCGTGATGACCCACAATTCGTAGTCACGCCCGAGATTCGGGGTGGAGGCACCCATCTGCGTAGAAAGGGTGATGCCGGCGAGGGCAGCGAAGAAGCCGACGATCATGAAGTTGATCATCATGTGCGGCCCGACCGGAATGCCGGCATTGACCGCCGCTTCGCGATTGTCGCCCACGGCATACGTGTTTGAGCCGTGCACGGTACGGGAGAGCAGAAGGTAGACCAGCACCGTGCAGACCAGAAAGATCCAGGCCAGCGTGGGCAATCCGAGGAAGCTGCTCGCGCCGAAATCCGAATAGGCAAAGTTCATCGCGAAGAACGACTGCTCGCCCGTGTAGACGAAGACCAGCCCGCGGACCCCGAGCATCGCGCCCAACGTCACGATGAAGGCGTCGACGCCCGTTTTCCACACGATCAGACCGTTCAGCGCTCCAAGAAGCACTCCTGAAGCCAGACCCGCCAGCACTGCCGGAAGGATCTGCCAGTTGCCCCAGGCCTCGAAAACCGGCCAGCCCATGATGTCCACGGCCAAGCTCGCCGAAAGAGCGACCACGGCGCCGACGGAGAGGTCGATATTGCCGTTGATCATCACGAGCGTCATGCCGAGAGCGATGAGACCAAGCGTTGAGGTCTGGACAAGGATATTCTCGAAGTTGCCAAGCGCGAAGAAGCTCTCCGTCATCAGCGAGAAGAAGACGAAGATGACCGCCACGAACGCCCAGATCGGATGGCGTACCGCCCAACGGAGCGACCGGCGCTCGCCGGGCTCGGGCTTCGCGGAAGAATTGTGCGGCGTGGTGATCTCTGCCATCTCCTCCCCCTCACGCGATCGGCGACAGGATGCGCCCGCGCTTGCCCGCCACGTCAAGCCAGACCGCGAGAATGATGACCACCCAGGTCACGATCCATTGCGCAAAGTACGGGTAACCGAGCAGAAGCAGCCCATTCTGAATGAAGCCGAGGATCAGGACGCCGATGACGGTCTTGAGGATGCTGCCGGAGCCGCCGAGCAGCGATGTTCCACCAAGGATGACCGCCGCAAGGACGAGCAGCTCATAGCCCTGTCCGACATTGTTTTGGGAGCCCATGACGCGACTGCCCAGAATGATCGAGGCGACCGCGACGCAGAATGCCGACACCAGATAGGTCGAGAACACCACGCGGCTTCGGCGGATGCCGGAAAAGACGGCAGCGACGGGGTTGCCGCCGACCGCGTAGACACGCCGGCCATAGGGCGTGAAGGCAACGATCAAGCCGACGATCAACGCCAAGCAGACGAAGATGAGGATCGGCATATCGATGCCTATGACCTCGCCGCGTCCGAAGACACGGAACCAGGTCGTGTCCTGCGTTGCGGGATCGACATCGACGTTCTTTCCGCCCGAATAGATCAGCGTCATGCCCTGGATGGCCGACAGCATCCCGAGCGTCACGATCAGAGAATTCAAGCGCACGAAGCCGACCAGGAGCCCGTTCACGGCCCCGATCGCGAGAACGCAGACCATCATGACGAGGATCGCCGGCCCGGGACCGATCTTGTCGTGAAGATCGACGACCATGACCGTTCCGAAGGAGAGCATCGATCCAACGGAGAGATCGAGATTACCCCCGATCACGACGACTGTTACGCCGAGCGCCAAGACGCCGATCATCGCTGAGGATCGAATGACGCTTTCGAGGTTGGCGAACGTCAGAAACTTGTCCGACCCGAATCCGAACGCGATCATGAAGGCGAGGAAGGCGACAAAGATACCGTTGCGCGCCAAGAGGCCCCTGAGACTTCCCGAGCCGAATCTTTCGGCAGGTGCCGCCATCGATCCTCCCCCTCACATGCTCGCTTTTTTCTTCGTCACGCTGAGCCATACAGGTCTCCTTCGCGACCGAGGCAAAGACGCCATGGAACGATGCGCTCAGGACATCGGAGCGTCCCTTGTGCATGCGGGCGCCGCCAGCTCCTGGTCACGGCCATGCCGAGGTCAGTTCCTGCCCCCTTGCAGGCAAGACAAGCATCGGCGGCTTCGCCGAGCAAGGTGTGCCGGCTATCCGGCCTGCCTGGCCGGCCGTATGAGGTCGGGTCGATCGAAGAAGGCGCGGGCCACAGACCCGCGCCTCTCGGCAGCGCAATCAGAACACCGGCTTGGTGAAGTCACCCATGTTATTCTGCGTGATCTTCGGCGTGTCGAAGTAGTTGAGGAAAGGCACCTCCTCGCCGCTGACGACGGCTTTCGCGGTTGCGAGGGCATTCTTCGCGTCGTCGACCGGCGACTGGTAGATCGAACCCCAGTAATCGCCACGATTCATTGCTTCGTAGCCGACCGCGAAGTTGGTGGCCCCAACGAAGACGATGTCTTCGCGCCCGGCCGCCTTTGCCGCGTTCAGCGCGCCGACGCCCATGTTGTCGTCGCCCGAATATACCCCGTCGATGTCGTCGTACTTGACCAGCAACGCCTCCATCACACGCTGCGCCTTCTCGCGGTTCCAGTCGGCCGGCTGCGTCTCGAGCAGCGTCACGTTTGGGCAGACCTCCGGCAGGCGATCCTCGAAGCCCTGCGCACGCTCGATCGCGGTAGTGTAGCCCGGCTGGCCGGATATCTGCACGATCTGGGCTTCGTCCTCGATGCCCATGTCCTTGAACTTGTCGCACATGATCTCCGCAGCGCGGGAACCCTGCGTGATGTTGTCGGGCCCGGAGAAGGACTTGATGAAGTCGAAGCCCTCTTCGGCGATGTTGGAATTGGTGATGATCACCGGAATGCCCGCATTGTCGGCGGCGCGGACCGCCGGAACGACCGCCTTTCCGTTTGTGGGCCAGATGATAATGGCGTCGACCTTCTGCTGGGCCAGATCCTGAATTTGCGCAATCTGCCGGGCCACGTCACCGCCCGCGTCGAGCACGACGATCTGGACCGCCGGATCGGCCTCGGCGGCCTCGATGAAGGCCTGCTCATACGTGGTCTGATAGCTGTCGACGCCGACATTGTTCTGCGTGATGCCGATCGTCATCGTCTCGGCGAGGGCCAATCCCGCGATTGAGACACCCGCCAGTGCCGTCGAGCCGGCGAATAGCAGTCGTATGGCGCTTCTCATTGACTGGCTTCCTCCCCATCCGTGTGAGTTCCGAATTCGCGCCGGGAGCAACCGGCATTTGCCCGACCGCAGCCGAGCGCATTCGACTCTGAAGCCGCCGCCGCGGCATTGCGCCCCGAATAATACTCAATTTGGATAGTTTCCTGTCCAGTTCGAACAGAATGTCGATACCGACCGATCTCGAAATGAACAGGCTTGGAGGCGGGAATATGCGCGGTGGAAGCAAAACCAGAATGAACGCTCCGCAATCCATAGGGGCCGCTCAACGGGACCTGCACGCCAGAATACCGCCCCACCACCCCGTAGGCTTTCAACCGCAGATGAGGATTTCCTCGCGCGTCAAGGCAGAACTCCTCGAGACCCTCGCGTTTCTGGAGAACATCAGCGCCGAGTTGGAAGCGGGGCTGCGACTCTCGGTGCCGGATCCGTACCTCAAGATGGCGACGTTTCTCATCCGCAACCAGCTCGAGGGCAAGCCGGTCACGCCGACCTCGCTAACCGGTGCCGCGGGGGCTCCGTATGCAACGGCCGTGCGCCGCCTCAAGGAGATGATCGACTCGGGGCTGATCGAGCAGCGACCGCGCACTCGAACCGGGAAGAGCTTCACACTGCACCCGAGCGAGGATCTGATCGAAGCCTGGGTGCAACTCGGCGACCGGCTCCGCCGGCTTGCCGCGACGACTATCGCCAACCCCAGCGCCGACCCCCGCACCCGGGACTATTACTACGGCGGCTCCTATATGGCCGCGCATCCGCTCCACCCGCCGCAGGTCCTGCACGAGCCGCTGACGCTTGCCGGCGGGCTGCGCATCCTCGTCCACGGCGATCCCACCTTCATGGTCATGGGGTCGCTGAAGCGACAGTTCGAGCAGGTGATCGGGACGCAGATTCACCAGCGCGCCTTCTCGATCGACCGGCTTCGCGAGGAAGGTCTCAGGAACGCGCAACGTAAGACGAGCCGCTACGATATCATTGCCATCGACCTCCCGTGGGTCGGGGAGTTCGCGCAAGCGGGGATACTGCTTCCGCTCGATGAGGTGATGGACGTGGATCGGCTCGATCCGGCCGACTTCCACACCGCAGGCTGGCGGGCCGCGCACTGGGGCGGGCGGCCCTACGGCGTGCCGAGCCAAACCACGCCGGAGCTGCTGTTCTATCGTCGCGATCTCTTCGCTGAAGCCCATCTCGAGCCGCCGAAGACGACGGCAGCCGTGCTTCGGGCAGCTGCTGCGTTCCACGATCCCGGACAGGGCCGCTATGGCATTGCCTGGAATGCGGCGCGCGGGACCGCGCTCGGTCACACCTTCATCATGACCTGTGCTGACTTCGGTCAGCCGATCCTCGATCTCCCGCGCATCGCCGGCGGCTTCGATGCGGACCATCTCGACCGGGCGAAGCTCCGGCCGACGATCGATTCCAACGCCGGCCTGGAGGCAGCCGAGTACCTGATCGCGCTGGCCGGCTATTCGCCGCCCGACATCCTCTCGATGTCCTGGTACGAAAGGGTTCGTCCCTATGCCGCCGGCAGGATCGCGATGGCGTATGGCTACACCCTGCTGGCGCCCTACTTCGAGCTGGATCCCTCCTCGCCCGCCTATGGCCAGACCGGATACCTGCCGCATCCGTCCGGACCGAACGGAGCGCCCATCGCGCCGGTCGGCGGCTACGTGCTCGGTATCCCGAGGAACCTTCCCGAAGAACGTCGCGCGGACACGGTGCAGGCATTGATCGCCTTCACCTCGCCGGAAGCACAGAAGCTCTACGTGCAGAACGGTAGCAGGACCTCGCCCCGATATTCAGTAGGCGCCGATCCGGAGGTGCGACGAATCTCGCCCATCTTCGAGGCGGTCGATGGGATGTCCTGGCGCGACGAGCTGCAGTTCTGGCCGCGGCCACCGGTGCCGCAGATTTCGGAGATCATCAAGATCTGCGGCGAGGAATTCCACGACATGCTTCGCAGAATCGCAACGCCGCGCGAGGCGCTGAAGAAGGCGCAGGCCCGGGCCGAGGCCGCGATGCGGCGATCAATCCGTTAGAGGCCACGAGGGAGGAGCAGGATGGATCCGGAACGGCTCAAGGGCAAGAACGTGATGATCACAGGCGCTGCGCAGGGAATGGGCGCGGCGAATGCGGAGTATTTCGCCGCCCAGGGCGCCAATGTCTGCCTCGGCGATATTAATGTCGATGGTGTCGAGGAAGTCGCGGGCCGGATCAACGCGGCGGGCAACGGTAAGGCCGTGGCCGTCAAGCTCGATGTGACGAGCCGTGAGGACAATGCGAAGGCCGTCGCCGCGACTATCGACGCCTTCGGCTCGATCAACGTGGCGGTGATGAATGCGGGGGTGAACAAGCCCCGCATGTTCCTGGATATCGACGAGGACAACTGGGACCTGATCATGAACATCAACGCCAAGGGCATGCTGCTCGGGATGCAGGAGGCGGCACGGCAGATGATCGTGCAGGGGCCGATGGACGATCATCCCTACAAAATCATCAACGTCGGCTCGATCGTGTCGCGCACCGCATTCCTCGACGTCATTCCCTACTCATGCTCGAAGTATTGCGCGCTCGCGCTGATAGTCGGTGGGGCGAAGGCGCTCTGGCAGCACAAGATCACCGTCAACGGCTACGCGCCGGGCGTAGTGCGCACCGAGCTGTGGGAGCAGCTGGACAAGGATCTCGTCGAAATCGGCATGTTCGAGAAGGAAGGCCAGTCGATGGACCACCTCGCCGCAACAATGATCACGATGAAGCGCTACTCCTATCCGGAGGATGTCAAAGGCACCGCCGCGTTCCTCTGCTCCGACGAAAGCGACTACATGACCGGCCAGCTCATCATGATAGACGGGGGGATGATCATGCAGTGAGCGGAGCGTTCAAGGCCGCCGACCACCCACAAGCGAGAACAAGAGCGCCGCCGCTTGCCGCCATGTGAGATTGATCGTTAGCACGATCGCGCTCCATCCGGCATTTCCAGGCTGAGACACCAACGCAAGAACGCCGTTGACGCAGGGAAGATTTCCCGGCCGCGGCTCCAACTTGGATATGCGGTGCGTCCGGGCGAACGAAGTCCGGGGCGCGAACGCCCCGGTAGCCGTGGCGGGCTTCGCCGGTTACTTCGTGACCAGGCGGTAGAAGACGAAATCGGAGGTCGCGCCGTTGACATAGCCTTCGACGTTCTGGTCCATCGCGACCTGATAGGACGCCTGGAACATGATTATGATCGGCGACTTCTCCTGCACCTTCCTCTGCAGGTCGATATAAATGTCGTTGCGCTTCTCGGGATCGGATTCGGCGAGCGCCGACATCGTTTCCTCGTTCATCTCGTCGGGAACCGCCCAGGCGTTTCGCCAGGTCGTGGTCGCCTGATAATTGCCGTCGGAATTGTCGGAATTATAGGCGAACGCCTTGGCGTTCGAATGGGGATCCATGAAGTCGGGGCCCCAGTAGAGCAGCATCGCTTCATGCGTGCGGTCGCGATACTTCGTGATGACCTGCGCGCCGGTGCCCGGGATGATGTCGAAGCTGATGCCGGCATCCGCGAAGCTCGCCTGCAGCGACTGCGCCATGTCGGTGAACGGCGCCGAGTTGATCACGTCAAGCGTGACGTTGATGGGCGTCTCGACCCCAGCGTCCGCAAGGATCTGCTTCGCCTTCTCGGGATCGTAGGAATAGGGCGTCTCGTCGAGCGAACCGGGGAAGCCCGTTGGCCAGAAGGCCTGGTGGATGTCCATCTGACCCTTGAGGAAGCTCTCGGTCATGCCGCTGTAGTCGACCAGGTATCGCGCCGCCTCCCACACCGCCTCCGGCTGCAGCGCTTCGGTCTTCTGGTTGAACGACAGGAAGTGCACCGCGGCCTGCGGGAACGTCTCGACCTTGATGTCGCCGCCCTCGATGGAGGCGATCTGGTCCGGCGTCAGATTGCGCGCCATGTCGACGTCGCCGGATTCCAGCAAGAGCTGCTGGGTGGCGGCTTCCGCAACGTGCCGGATGATCACGGATTCCACCTTCGGGCCCTCCTTGAAGTAGTCCGGATTGGCGTTGAGGCGGATGATCTCGGCGGGACGGTAGTCGGCGAGGCTGAATGGACCGGAACCGGCCGAGTTGGCGTTCAGCCAGGCATTGCCCATGTCGCCGTCAGTCTCGTGCTCCATGACGGTCATCTCGTCCACGACGGACGCGGGCCGCGCGGCCATGATGTTCAGCACGAAAGCCGACGAGAAATCGCCTTCGTACCTAATCGTGACGGTATTGCCCTCGGCGGTCACCATCTCCTCCACGTTCTCCGGGGTCCAGCCGAGCTGCGTCAGGATGAACGCGGGCGTCAGGTTGAGCTTCACCACGCGGGCGAAAGAGAAGACGACATCCTCCGCACGGACCGGATTGCCGGAGTGGAACGTCGTGCCGCCGCGGAGCGTGAATGTGATGGTCTTTGCGTCGTCGTCGGCGGTCCATTCGCTGGCGAGACCCGGCGCAAGCACGGTCGGATCCTCCGCATCGTACTGCGCAAGGCGATCGTAGACGTTGGTGACGAGCTCGCCGGAAGTGAACTCGTAGGCCTGCGCCGGGTCGATCGCGACGATGTCGTCGATGTTCTGCGCGACGACGAGAACGTCGTCCGGCGTCGCGGCCAAGGCCGCGTTCGAGCTCAACGGCAGGGAGATGGACGCCGCGACGATGGCGGCATTGAGAAATCTCATGATTTCTTCTCCTGGGGTTTGACGATCCTGTTTCGGGTTCTTGCCACCGGCTTGGCGCCGGATTTCTTGTCCGTTGCCGACCCGTTTCGCGGCGATGCGCTCGAGCGGAACAGGGTCAGCGTGCCGGTCCACAGCAGGCGGGCCGGCTTGTCGCTGTGATTGGACCATGAGTGCGGACGGTTGCCGCGGAAGTGCAGGCTGTCGCCAGCCGACATGATCATCTCCTCGTCGTCCAGCCGCTGCGTGATGGCGCCTTCGAGCACGTAGAGCATCTCCTCGCCCTCATGGCTCACCACTTCCGAGCGGTAGCCGGGCGGCACGGTCATGACGAAGGAGGAGAGCACGTTGCCGGAAAACTCGGCGCCGAGCCGCTCGTAGATGACCGACGAGCCGTCAACCGAGAACTTCGGCCGCTCTCCGGCGCGGGTGAGCGCATCCCGCGAGCCCGGCGTCGCGATGAAGTAGTCTATCCCGACATCGAGAGCGCGGGCGATCTGCGCGAGCGTGCCAAGCGACGGGGTCGCGTGGTCGCGCTCGACCTGGCTGAGATATCCCACGGACACATCGGCAGCTTCGCCGAGCATCTGCAGGGTCATCTGCATCTGGCGGCGCCGGGCGCGGATGATCGATCCGACCTTGGGGCGACCGTCCTGGTTGCTGTAAGCCAGCGCCTCGCTCATACGCTGCTCTCCCGCTCATCGAAATTTTTTTGATCAAAGCAAAATGCTTTGTATCATCGCAAGGGGAAAACGGCCCGGAGAGCGGACCCAGCGCTCCTCGGGCGCCGCGCAGACATTCAACTTCAAGGATCATCGCGACGTGAGCTTCGAACCGCAGGGCCAGATAGGAGCAGTCCCTTCTGCCCCGTCGCCCGAGTCCGGCCGCAGTGCTCAGCGCGCCCACCGGCTCCTTTGGGCGTTCATCGGGTTCACGGTGACGGTCGCCCTCACCTTTCTCGGCCTGCTTGCGATCACCTTCTTCATCGGCCGCGTCATACCGATCGATCCCGTGCTGGCCGTCGTCGGCGACCGGGCGACGCCGGAGGTCTATGAGGCGGCGCGAATCGCGATGGGCCTGGACCGCCCCCTGCCTGTGCAATTCCTCTCCTATGTCGGGGACATTCTCACCGGCGATTTCGGACGTTCCGTCTCGACCGGGCGTCTGGTGCTCGATGATCTCGGACGCTTCTTCCCGGCGACGCTGGAGATGGCGACGATCGGTATCATCATCGGCGTCGCGCTGGGCGTGCCGATGGGCGTCTATGCGGCGAGCGCCCAGGGAACCTGGCTCGACCAGACCATCCGCGTCTTCGGCCTGCTCGGCTATTCCGTTCCCGCCTTCTGGCTGGGCCTTGTGGGGCTCGCGATCTTCTACGCAAAGCTCAATCTCGTCGGCGGCCCGGGACGGCTCGACATCTTCTATGACGGTCTCATTCCACCAGTGACCGGCCTGATCCTGGTCGACAGCCTGATCGCCGGGGATACGGACATCTTCTTCAATGCCGTATCGCATCTCGTCCTGCCGGCCTCGGTCCTCGGCTTCTTCAGCCTCGCCTATATCGCCCGGATGACGCGCTCCTTCATGCTGGACCAGTTGAGCCAGGAGTTCGTCACCACCGCGCGCATCAAGGGCATTCCCGAACGCCTGGTGATCTGGCGCCATGCCTTTCGGCCGATCCTGGTCCCGCTGATCACAGTGATCGGCCTCTCCTATGCGAGCCTGCTGGAGGGTTCGGTGATGGTCGAGACGGTGTTCTCCTGGCCCGGGATCGGCAACTACCTGACGACCGCCCTGCTCAACGCCGACATGAACGCCGTGCTCGGCGCGACGCTGCTCATCGGGGCCGTCTTTATCTTCATCAACAAGATCTCGGACGTCCTCTACCGCCTCCTCGACCCGAGGGCGCGCTGACGATGACGACGCGCGACTGGCTCCTCGCTGATTCTCCCACCTCCCGCCTGCAGGCCCGCATGGGCCGTGCCTACCGCGTCAGCACGGCCCTCATCGGCAACCCGTTGGCGGCGCTCGGCCTGTTCATCGTCGTGCTCTTGATGGTGACGGCGATCCTGGCGCCGCTCATCGCCCCCTACTCGCCGATTGGCCAGTCCCTAGGCAACCGGCTGCAGCCGCCGAGCTGGGCACACTGGATGGGGACCGACGAGCTCGGCCGCGACATCTATTCGCGCGTCATATACGGCTCACGCATCACGCTGACGATCGTCCTGCTCGTTGCCGTGATCTCTGCGCCGGTCGGACTGCTCGCCGGCGCGGTCTCCGGCTATTTCGGCGGCTGGATCGACAGGACGATGATGGGCGTCACCGACGTCTTCCTGTCCATGCCGAAGCTCATTCTGGCGCTCGCCTTCGTGGCGGCGCTCGGACCGGGTATCGAGAATGCCATCATCGCGATCGCCATCACCGCGTGGCCCGCCTACGCCCGCATCGCGCGTGCGGAGACGCTCACCTTCCGGAACTCGGAGTTCATCGCCGCGGTTGAGATGCAGGGCGCCTCATGGCCGAGGATCATCCTGGCGCACATCCTGCCTCTCTGCACCTCGTCGATGATCATCCGGGTCACGCTCGACATGGCCGGCATCATTCTCACCGCCGCGGGCCTCGGCTTCATCGGCCTCGGGGCGCAGCCGCCGCTGCCGGAATGGGGTGCAATGATCTCGCGCGGGCGGGTTTTCATCCTTGACCAGTGGTGGGTCGCGACCATGCCCGGCTTCGCGATCATCGTTGTCAGCCTCGGCTTTTGCTTTCTTGGCGACGGATTGCGCGACGTGCTCGACCCGAAACACGGGGAGAGAAGGTGACCGCGCTCCTCGAGGTCGAGAACCTGCGCGTGAGCTTTCCGACCCACCAGGGCAGGGTCGAAGTGGTTCGCGGCATCTCCTTTACGCTCGGGCACGAGAGGCTCGGCATCGTCGGGGAGAGCGGCTCGGGTAAGTCGATGACCGGCCGCTCCATCCTCAACCTGATCCGCCCGCCCGGGCGCGTCGCTGCCGACAGGCTGCGCTTCTCGGGCATCGATATCCTGTCGCAATCGGAGCGGCAGATGCGCGCCATACGCGGCGCCCGCATCTCGATGGTGATGCAGGACCCGAAATTCTCGCTCAACCCGGTGATGACGATCGGCGCGCAGATCGCCGAGGCGCTGGTCGCCCACACCGATCTCTCGCGCAAGGACATCGCCCGGCGCAGCCGCGACATGCTGGAAGCGGTCCGCATCGACGACCCGGCCCGTGTGATGCGGCTCTATCCGCACGAGATATCCGGCGGCATGGGCCAGCGCGTGATGATCGCCATGATGCTCGTGCCCGAGCCGGACCTCCTGATCGCCGACGAGCCGACCTCCGCGCTCGACGTGTCCGTTCAGGCGCAGGTGCTCGACATCCTGGACGAGCAGGTCCGCGAGAAGGGCATGGGCCTGATCCTGATCAGCCATGATCTCGATCTCGTCGCGCGCTACTGCGACCGCATCCTCGTTATGAATGCAGGCGAGGTGGTCGAGGAGTGCGTCGCGTCGAGGCTCTCGGAGGCGAGCCATCCTTATACGCGGGGTCTCCTCGCCGCGATGCCGCACATGGACGAGACGCGCGACATGCTGCCGGTCCTCGATCGCTCAGAGTGGGAGGCGACGTGAACGCCATCTCGCTGAACGATGTCGACATCTCCTACGACGAGACGAAGGTCACTTTCGGTGTGACCTTCGATGTCGCGCGGGGCGAGAGCTTCGGGCTGGTCGGCGAAAGCGGCTCGGGGAAGTCGACCATCCTGCGGGCGATCGGCGGCCTCATTGCGAAGTGGACCGGCGAGATATCGGTGCTCGGCGCCCTCCGAGGGCACGGCATCGACCGCGCCTTCGCGCGACAGTGCCAGATGGTCTTCCAGGACCCCTACGGCTCGCTCCATCCGCGCAAGACGACCGACGCCACGCTCAGCGAGCCGCTCCAGGTTCACGGCATCGGCGACCGCGGCGAGCGGGTCGAGAGCATGCTGGAGGCGGTCGGGCTCGACCGCCGCTTCCGCTTCCGCTACCCGCATCAGCTCTCCGGCGGTCAGCGCCAGCGCGTGGCGATCGCCCGCGCCCTCATGCTCGAGCCGAAGGTGCTCTTGCTCGACGAGCCGACCTCCGCGCTCGACGTCTCGGTGCAGGCAGAAATCCTCAATCTCCTCAAGCGCCTGAAGGCGGAGCAGGACCTCACCTATCTGCTCGTCACCCACAACCTGCCGATCGTCTCCTTCCTGTGCGACCGGCTGGCGGTGATGCGGCGCGGCCGCATCGTCGAGACGGCCGACGTGGCGCAGCTCAAGTCGGGCAACCTGAGCGATCCCTACTCTCGCGAGCTCTACGTGGCGAGCGGCGGAAAGACTTCGCGCGAACCTGGACCTGAAAAATGACCCTCTCCACGCCGGACGCGGCTTTGGCGCAGTTCGACCAGACGATCTCGAAGGCCGCCGACGCGCAGACGGCCTACGCCGCCCTGCAGGCACTGACGGAGACGGTCGTGGGCGTGAAGCTGTTCACCGTCATGACCGTTGACATGACGGCGGGCGTTGCGCGGCGCGCCTACACCAACCGGCCGGACTCCTATCCCGCGACCGGCACCAAGCCGATCCACAGGAATGCCTGGTTCGACATCATTCACTCGGACCGCCGCCCCTTCGTCGCCAACACGATCGAGGAGATCGCGG
>CAZMJQ010000334.1:0-4961 GCA_964566475.1 uncultured Propylenella sp.
CGGACAACGAGCCGCAGACCGGTCGTAGTGCCGGTCGGGCGGAGTGTCGGAGCCGACCGAGCCGGAGCACCTCGGAACGATGCTCCGCCGCGGACTGCCCGCCCTCCCCGTGAAGCTTCCGGTGCACCACGGACCCTTCGGTGAAGGGCGGCGAGAAGGATTGTAAGGGAGGTTTTGGGGGCGGGGATTATTTTGCGATTCGCTGTTCCGCGCGCGGTCTTGGCGCGAGGATAGGGGTCCCGCTAAGTCCCCGCCGGCTCCGACATTCCCGGCAGCCACGCCGCCTCGTCGCCGCTGGCGGCGACGTTGTTCCTCAGCGCGAACGGAGCGGCGACGCTGTGGATCGCCTCGATGCCGCCGCCGGTCCCCTTCACCGTCACCGAGCCGAACTCGAGCAGCCGGCCGGGGATCGACTGGGAGACGTCGATCGACTCGATCTTCTCCTTGTTCATCTCCAGCGTCCGCCGCGCGATGAGGCCGGTGCGGTAGACGACGCGGCGATCGGTGACAAAAATGCGGGTGGTGACCAGCCTTACGTAGGCGTGAAGGATCGCCGCAACGCTCGCCAGGAGCAGCGCGATCGCCGCGATCGTATGAAACGCGATCGCCACGAGCCCGGCCGCGAACAGCGCCACCGGCGGCACGAACACGACCCAATGGAGGTGCGCTTCGTAGGTGACGCTCTCATCCGCCCGCGTGCCGATCTCGCCCATGCCGTCTCCGGAGGTTGCGCGCCGGAGGTGGCGCGGGCCTCGGGCCATCGTAGCGGCAAGCCCTTGCCGGAGCGTTAGCGTCGCCGCGCCGGGCGTTCCCGGCGGCCCGCTGATGCCGGCTTTACTCTTTCCCTTTACCGTTTGAATCGAATCTTCGCGATTGGGGCGCGCGATGCCGCTAAGCGTCCGAAACGAAAACATAGTCCGATCGTCCCAGGAGGCACCCATGTCGGCGATCATGGCGGATTGGAAGCCGCAGCACGTCGCGCTGTTCGGCGACCACATCCTGCATCTCAAGCACCGTCTGGCGGAATCCCGCTTGTTCTCCGACGACGCTCTCGCGCGCCTGATCGAGAAGACGCCGGCGGAGCACTGCTACGTCAACAGCATGGACCGCCGCGCGCATAACCCGCGCTCGCGGCGCGAGGGCGCCATCCTCGGGCTCTCCGGAGCCGACGTGCTCGAGGCGGTGAAGCGCGGCAACATCTGGATCAACATCCACAAGCTCGGCCAGACCGACCCGACCTATGCCGAGCTGCTCGCCGACATCTTCGCCGAGCTCGAGGAACGCGTCCCGGGGCTCAAGACCTACAGGCAGTCGATGACGCTGCTCGTCTCGTCGCCCAACGTGCAGGTCTATTACCACTGCGACGTGCCCGGCCAGATGCTGTGGCAGCTGCGCGGCGTGAAGAGCGTCTTCGTCTATCCGAACAAGGAGCCCTTCCTGAACCAGGCCGCCATGGAGCGGATCGTGCTCGGCGAGGCGCACGAGACCGGCATGCCCTACGAGGCATGGTTCGAGGACTACGCCGAAATTGTCGATCTCCACGAGGGCGAGATGCTCTACTGGCCGCTCAACTGCCCGCACCGCGTCGTCAACCACGACTGCCTCAACGTCTCCATGACCACGGAGCACTGGACCGACCCGCTGCGCAACGTCTACGCGGTGAACTACGCCAACGGCATCCTGCGCCGCTCGCTCGGCGCGGCGCGCCTGTCGCAGGCGACGTCCGGCCCTTCCTTCTGGGGCAAGGCAGCGCTCGCCGCCTTCGCCAAGAAGACGGGGCTGCAGCGGCTCCACCACCGCAAGCGACTCATCGACTTCGCGGTCGATCCGGCCGCGCCGGACAGCGTGCGCGACGTTCCCGCCTATTCGCTGGGACGCTGAGCACGGCCATGGACCTCGCCGCCTCCGCGGTTCCCGCACCGGCCATCGCACCGGGCTGGGTCGGGCAGATCGAGGCCCCCGCCGTCGGCGTGGTCCGCGACCGCGCGGCGTTCGACGCGATGGAGGGCGAGTGGCGGACGCTCGAGGCATGCGCCGCGACGCCCGTGCTCTTCCAGTCCTTCGCCTGGTGCCGTGCGGTGTGGGATCATCACATCCATCACGGCAGCCGCTTCGAGCCCGTGATCCTCGCCGTGCGCGAGCGCGGCGGGCTGGTCGGCCTCCTGCCGCTCCAGCGCGTGCGCAACGGCTTTTCCCATCTCCTCACCGGCTTCGGAGAGCCCTACCAGCAATACACCGACGCCGTGCTCTCGCCCGACGCGTCCTGCTCGGCAGTCCGCCATCTGATCGACGCCGCGTGCGGTCTGGAAGGCGCTGGCGGCCTCAGCCTCCTCAAGGTGCGCGACGACAGCCCCCTTTCCGCGCTGCTCGCGGGCAAGGGCGCGACCCGCTCCAACGCGGATGCCGCGCCCTTCGTCGACCTGTCGCCCTTCCCCGACTTCAAGGCGTATCACGCCACCGTCAACACCAAGACGCGCAAGAACATCCGCAACGCCCGCAACCGGCTGGCCCGCGACGGCACGCTGGCGCACAAAGTGCTGACCGGACCGGCGGAGGTCGGTACGCTGGTGAAGCGCGCGCACCACGGCCGTGAGCGCTGGCTGGAGGAGCTGGGCCTCACCTCGCGCGCCTTCCGCGACCCGACCTTCGGCGACTTCGTCAGCTCTTTGGCCGATCCGGCGAGCGGACTCCAGGTCGTGGCGATGAGCCTGACGCTCGACGACAAGCCCGTGGCCGACCAGTGGGGCTTCGTCTTCAACAATCGCTATTACGCCTATGTCGCCACGTGGGCGTCGGAGTTCGAGGCGTCGAGCCCCGGCAAGCTGCACCTGGAGGAGGTAATCCGCACGTGCCATGAGCGCGGCATCGCGGTCGCCGACTTCCTCCTGCCCGCCGTCCGCTACAAGCTCACCTGGACCGACAATGCGATGCCGGTGGCCGACTATGCCCTGCCGCTTTCGCCGGGGGCGCGGCTCTACACCGCGCTATGGTCGGCGCGCATACGTCCGGCGCTGAAGCGCCTGGCGTTCCGGCTTCCGCCGGGCCTGCGGAGCCGCGCTGCACGGATCGCCTTCCGCCGCTGACGTTCCCGGCAAGCTCAAAGATACCGCATCCGCGACACCGCCATCAGCGTGACGAGGAAGGTCGCGAGCGTCAGCGCCTGCAGGAGGATGTGCTGCGCGTCGGGCGCCAGGGGCAGCAGGTCGGGCGGCAGGAGCTTGACCGTGCGTGCATAAAGCTCAGCGTGGCGCGCGGCCCAGCCGGTGTCCGACAGCCAGACCACCGGCTTCCACCAGACCCAGAGCTGCACCGCGAGATAGACGCCGTACCCGAGCGCCGCGGCCATGGCCGTGACCCGCGTACCGAGCGCAAAGAGGAACATCAGGCCCAGCTGCGGAAGCGCGTTCAGCGCAACGCTTTGCGCCAAGCCGTATCCGGCGGGGCGCGCGGCAAGGTCGTTCCAGGGAGTGAGGTCGACCGTCCCGGTCGCCAGCCAGTAGGCGAGGAGAACGATCTGCAGCACGAGTGCCGCCTGGAACCATCGAAGCGCCGCTGTAGCCATGCCCCGATGCTAGCGTCATTGTGCAGCGCGACCAACACGCCGCCTCGCCCGCCGGTCCGGTCCGGCAAGGCCTTTCGGAACCGGATGCCTGGCTTGCTGGTTTTCCTCGGCATGTCCCCACGAACAAAGCACGAATGACGACAATCGAAGCCGGTCTGGCAGCGGGCCGCGGACGAGAAGCAGAAAAGCCGTCGCAACTGCCGTGGCCGGGCTGGAAGGACATCCTCTGGCGCGTCTACGCCGAGTTCACGGCCGACCGTATTACCCTTATCGCCGCGGGCGTGACCTTCTATCTGCTGCTCGCGCTCTTCCCGGCGCTGGCGGCATTCGTGTCGATCTACGGGTTCGCCGCCGACCCGGTGACCATCGCGGACCACATCGC
This sequence comes from uncultured Propylenella sp., assembly GCA_964566475.1. Classification (GTDB taxonomy): domain Bacteria; phylum Pseudomonadota; class Alphaproteobacteria; order Rhizobiales; family Afifellaceae; genus DASWJZ01. Next base: position 3,945 of record CAZMJQ010000334.1, read on the forward strand.
CTTTCTCGGCGGGGTGATTCCATCGGGCAGCATGGACTTGATCAGGTCGCAGCTTCAGAGCCTCGCGGAGCAGAACGAAGCCGCCCTCTCCTTCGGTTTCATCCTCGGTCTGGCCGTCGCGCTTTGGAGCGCCAACAACGGCATCAAGGCCATCTTCCAGGGGCTCAACGTCGCCTACGAGGAAGAGGAGAAGCGAAGCTTCGTCAAGCTGACGCTGATCTCCTTCCTGTTCACCCTCGGCGCTATCCTCATCGGCATCCTGTTCATCGTCAGCGTCGGCGTCGTGCCGGCGATGCTGGCCTTCATGGGGCTCGGCGGCGTCCAGGAGACGCTGATCTCGCTGGCGCGCTGGCCGGTGCTCGTCGTCGTCTCGGGACTGGCGATCTCCGTGCTCTACCGGTTCGGCCCGAGCCGCGAATACGCGCAATGGCACTGGGTGAGCTGGGGGAGCGCGCTCGCAGCCGTCTTCTGGCTCGTCGCATCGATCCTCTTCTCCTGGTACCTGTCCAATTTCGCCAACTACAACGCCACCTACGGCTCGCTCGGCGCGGTCATCGGCTACATGATATGGACGTGGATCTCGGTCGTCATCCTCCTGGCGGGCGCCGAGCTCAACGCCGAGATGGAGCACCAGACGGCGCGTGACACCACCACCGGCGCGCCGCAGCCGATGGGATCGCGCGGCGCCACCATGGCCGACACGCTCGGCCGCAGCCACGACGCCGGCTACGAGGAGGCGTCGGACGCGTTCGACCCGTCGCGGCGGCTGTCGCACCACCCGGAGGAGTTGCGCGAGAGGTCGGACGCCGAAGCGCCGCCCCGCTCGCGGCTCGGCACGGTCCTGGGGTTCGCCATCCCAGCGGCGGTGCTGGCGGGAGTCGCGGCGATGGAGCTGCGCGACAGGGTGAGGATGAGGCGGCCAAAGCCAACGCGGCCCAGGGAAGCCCCGCCCTTACGAGCAGGACTCGGCGCCCCGGAGGCCTGGGTGAAGACCGCGTCCGAGTGGACCGGGCGCGG
>CAZMJQ010000335.1:0-3871 GCA_964566475.1 uncultured Propylenella sp.
CGACGATCACGCGATGCGGTCCCGAGCGCTGTCCTTCGCCGGCGGCACGACCGGAAGGTCGTCGGGCGGGGGATGGCCTTCGAACATCCGCCACCAGAGATCGATCACCGGACCGAGCAGGTCGCGCTTCGGGTTGTGCTCCGCCCAGGGCTTTTCGTACTGGTAGTGCACCAGGCGGATGCTCCGCCACACCCACAGCTCAGGCAGGTTGAAGTAGACGTACTGCATCGTGTTGAAGGTGTAGGGAAGCTTGTGCCAGTCGGGGAAAAACGTCTCCAGGAAGGTCTGGTCGGTGCGCCGCCAGAACACGCCCGGCCGGTCGAGCCGCTCGATCAGGCGCTCGTAGGTCTGAACGCTCGGCTCCGCGACGAAGACGCCGGAATTCAGCCGGTGGAAGTCGGCGAGCGTCTCGTAGAGATTGGGCGCCCCGGCGAACTCGGGAAAGCCGAACAGCATGTCGATCGGCTTCACCACGAGCGAGTCGGCGTCGAGGAAGACGATCTTGCGGTAATCGGTAAGCTTCCAGAGCTCCAGCTTGCAGAAATTGTCGACCGGATCGTGGAAGGCCGGCTTGTTGCCCTTGTTGAACGGCGCGGCGCGATGCAGCGCCTCGCGGCTGTGTCGTTGGCGAAACTCTTCAGACAGGCGTGGCTGCTTCACGGGAACGATGCGGCAGCCCTCGCTTTCGAGCGCGTCGACATGCTCCGCCTCGTCCGTGGCGAGCACCACAAGCGGCGCTTCCGTGTTGGTCCAGCGGAGGGAGCGGGCAAGCGCCAGCGCCCCACGGCCATACTCCTCGTTGGTGACGAGGGTGGCATAGGCGAGGCCGCGCGCGCGCCCTTGCCCCTCTCCCCGCGTTGCATGCTCGCTCATGAGGTCCTCGAATCGCCGCCGTGCGGCCGTCATAGGACAGCCGGCTCACGGTCGGCAAATGATCCAATGTTTGTGGCGAGATGAGGTTCCGCGGCACGCACCCGCAGAAGCGGGTATCAGCTCGGGCGTTCCGCGAGGCCGGCGCGCTCGTCCGCCGGCAGTTCCAGGAGCGCGTCGTAGGTCGCCTGCTGCACCGCTTCCTGCATCGCCGCAGCTTCGGCGCGCAGCGCCGCCAGGCGCTCGTCGATGGCGCTTCGGTCGGGATCTGGCTCGGCGGCCAGCTGCATGATCTCCTGGCGTATGCCGCGCAGGCGGGCGATGCGCGCATTCAGATCAGGCGCCAGCGGCCGAACCTGCGCCGCGATCGCCTCCACGGCATTCTCCGAGAGTCGCTGATCGATGCGGCGCAGCTCGACCCCGGCCATTCGCTCCCCCGTAAAGCCGCGGCGCGGCTTCAGTGCGTCGGCGACGAGCATTCCGATGAAGAAGCCGTTGAGCACCAGCGAGGCGACGAGCGCCACGGCCGGCCAGCGTCTTCTGAGGAAAGCGGCTGGCGCGCTCATTGCTCGTCCAGCTGGTCGACGACGTAGAGCGCGTCGGCGAATGCGACATCGACCGCCTCCGTCGCGCGCTCCGGCATCAGCAGATCGACTGCACCGCCCAGCATGCCCGCAACGAGCACGGCCGCGGCAATCCGCTGCCAGTGCAGCCCGGCGAGCGGATCGGCGGAATAGAGCCTCAGCACGGCGTCGCGCACGCGCTCCGGCGCACCCGAGCGCGCGACTTCCGCATCGAGAGCGGCGCGGTGGCCCGAGAGCAGCCGATCGAGCGGATCAGTGCGGCACGGCTCAGCCATCGTCGTCCCCCTCGGCGCCGAGCCAGACGCGCATCTGCCGTCGCGCCCGCGCCAGCAGCGATTCGAACGCCGCCTCGCTGATGCCCATGACGTCCGCCGCCTGACGCTGCGGCATATCCTGGAAGTGGAACAGGAGCACGGCCGTCCGCTGCCGCGGGGCCAGCCGCGCCACGGCGTCGCGCACGCCGCGCACCGCTTCGCCCCGGACAAGCGCCAGATCGGCCGCCGAGGCATCGTCCGGCACTTCATGGAGCACGCTGTCGTCGACGAACGGGCGGCGGCGGCGCAGCCGGTCGATCGAGCGGTTGTAGCAGACCCGGTAGAGCCATGTGCCGATGCGCGCGTCGGGCGTCCACGTCGCGGCATTCTCCCAGAGGCTGACGAGCGCGTCCTGCACCACGTCCTCCGCCTCTTCGAGGCTCCCCAGCATCCCCAGCGTGAAGCGCAGCAGCCGCGGCGATTCCCGCTCGATCAGGCGCTTGAAGGCGACCGAATCCCCGGCCGCGACGGCGCGCACCTCCTTCAGATCGATGGATGCCGAGTCCGTGTTGCCCGCCACGCGCATTCCCGCCCGGAAGATCGGACGCGCACCATGCCATGCGGGGGCCTGAACCGCGAATGAACCGGGCGTGCGCGGGCTACAATGGCCGCCCCACGGGGGGCGGACATCGGTCCAAAACGTTGATGCCAAGGCGGCTTCCATTCAGCCTACTCCGCAGCATCGGGATAGATCACGGCCCGCCTCGGCTCGGCGAGGAGCTCGCCATGCCCCGCCTCCTCGAGCTCCGTGGCAAGCCGCTCCGCTTCCGTCGAGCGCGACTTGGAGAAGCGCGCGAGCAGAAGGAACGCGACCGGCGTCACGAAAAGCGAGATGATCGCCGCGAAGCCAAGGCCGCCTACGACGATCCAGCCGAGCGCCTGCCGCGCCTCGGCGCCGGCGCCGCCCATCACCACCAGCGGCACGCCGCCCGCGACCGTCGCCACCATCGTCATCACCACCGGCCTGAGGCGAACGCGGCAGGCTTCCCGGATGGCGTCGTGCACGGCGTAACCGTGCTCGCGCAGCTGATTGGCGAACTCCACGATGAGGATGCCGTTCTTCGCCATGATGCCGACCAGGAGGACGAGGCCGATCTGGCTGTAGAGGTTGATCGAGCCTCCGGTCAGCGCGATGGCGAACACCGCCGCGGCGAGCCCGAACGGCACCGTGAACATGATGATGACGGCGCTCATGAAGCTCTCGAACTGGGCCGCCAGCACCAGCAGGACGATGAGGAGGGCGAAGACGAAGGTGATCGCCACCCCGCTCGACGTCTCGTTGAGCGTCGCCGCCTCGCCCATGTAGTGAATGCCCATCGACGCCGGCAGCCGCTCCGCCGCCAGCGCCTCCAGCGCATTCATCGCCTGGCGCATGTCGACGCCGTCCGCCAGCGTCGCGTTGATCGGCACGGCGCGCCGCAGCCCTTCGCGCCTCAGCTCCGGCGCCACGGCACGCTCGGTCAACGTGACGAAGGAGGAGAGCGGCACCATGCGCCCGCCCTCCGTCTTGATGAAGATGTTCTCAACGTCTCCCGGGTCGTTGATCATGCCGTCGGGCACCCCGGTGCGCACGGGGATCGCATCGCCCGCAACATAGTACTCGCCCATCTGCCGGCCATCGAGCAGCGTGGTGAGCGTGCGCCCCAGCGAATCGACCGACACGCCGAGGTCGGACGCCGCCTCGCGATTGATGGTGATGGCGAGCTCCGGCTGCGTCGTGTTGTAGTCGAGCGTTACACGGTCGAAGACCGGCAGATCCTCCAGCGCGAGCTGCATGGTGTTGGCTTCTTCCGCCAGCGCATCGTAGTCCGTGCCGGTGATGGCGAAGCGCAGGCCCTGCCCGCCCCCGCGGATTCCGAGGCTGTTGGGCACGCGTGCGGAGACCTCGATGCCGGGAATTCCCTGAAGCTCGGCGTTGAGCTCTCGCGTGATCTCCTGCTGCGTGCGGGCGCGATCCGCCCAAGGCGCCAGCGTGACGACGACAAAGCCCCGGTTCGGGCTCCACATGCCCGAAATGAGGTAGATGTTCGCCGCTTCGCCTGTCTCGATGAGCGGCAGCGCGGCCGCCTCGATCTGGCGCATACGCATGTCGAGATATTCCAC
>CAZMJQ010000336.1:0-9532 GCA_964566475.1 uncultured Propylenella sp.
GCGCGATCTGCGCTCCGGCCTTCAGGTAGGCCGCGTCGTCGGCGCCGATCCCGGCGCCGGCGCCGGTCTCCACGACGACCTCGTGTCCGGCCGCCACGTATTCGCGCACGGCGCCCGGCGTCAGCCCGACGCGGAACTCCTGGCTCTTGATCTCTTTCGGAACACCGACTCGCATGGCCGCCTCCTGACAGCTTTCCCCGCAAAGCTATATATGCGGCCCTGAACGCGAATTCCCGGCAATCTCACGCGCATTTGTTTGCAAATGAGCCTGAAATGGGCGAGAAAACATCGGCGTGCACTGGAATCGTGCAGGAATGGACCTCGACCGCATCGATCGCGCCATCCTGCGCGAACTGACCGCCAACGGCCGCATCAGCCATGCGGAGCTCTCTGCCCGCGTCGGCCTCTCGCCGACCGCCTGCGCCCGCCGACAGAGGGCGATGGAGGAGGCCGGCATCATCGCCGGCTACCAGGCCGTCCTCGGGCTCGACCGCCTCGGCTTCTCCGCCACCATCATCGTTCGCATCACGCTCGACAGCCAGGCGGAGGACGCGCTCGACACGTTCGAGAGGGCGCTCGTCGCCAGCCCCTCGGTCCTCCGATGTTTTCTGATGTCGGGCAGCGACGACTACATCGTCGCCGTCAATGCCCGCTCGATCGCCGATTTCGAGCGCATCCACCGCACGGAGCTCGCCTGCCTGCCGCATGTCGCGCGCGTCCAGTCGAGCTTCGCGCTGAGGACCGTCATCGACCGCCGCGTGCCGCCCGCCGCGCTCGAAATCGGCGCCTGAGCGTCAGGCGCCCGGGTCAGCCCAGGAACCCGAAGAGCCACAGAAGCAGGATGATCGGGATCGGAATCCCGATGAGCCAGAGCAGGCCGCCTTTGAGCATTGTCGTTCCTCCGAGTCGAGACGCGCCATTAACGGCCGGCAACCCCGGCAGTTCCCTGCCGCCTAACAGCCCCGTCAATTAGGTCAGTATTACAGACCTGTTTCCTCGTCCTGACCTAATCGAAACCGTTTCGGGCGGGCAGAGACATCGGGCGGAAACAGGCTCCGCCTATCTCCCCCGCATTGGCAGGCCGCTATCGAGCCCGGCAACCTGACCCGGCCAACACATCATCGGGAACCGGCGCCGCCCGGCGGCGTCATGCCGTGGGGGCAGAGAGAAAGCATGCACGACCGAAGCGAATGCGCGCTCATCGAGGCGCGCCAGTCCATGATCCGCGTATGGCTCACGATCTCCGCCGTCTGGGTGGCGTTCTGGTTGATCACCGCGGCCATCGTGCTCACCACCGCCGACCGCCTCGCCGTCAACCTGTTCGTCTTCCTGCTCATCGTCGCCACCCCGCCGCTCCTGCTCCTTGCCGTCGGCGCGGTGTCGCGCTGGGCCTTTGAAGTCGTCGCACTGCGCGCCAGGGATCGCTGACCGGCTCGAATAATGATGCCGCCCGCGCTTGACCTTCCGGGTCGCCGCCGACATCGCTGAAGCCCGACCACGGACGCAACGGCGGGCCTCATGAAGACCATCCTCTGCTACGGCGATTCCAACACCTGGGGCTTCGCCACCGTCCCCCGCCCTGACGAGCGCTATGCGCCGGAGGAGCGCTGGCCGGGCGTGCTGGCAAGAGAGCTCGGCCCGCGATGGACCGTCGTCGCCGAAGGCCTGTCGGGACGCACGACCGTGCACCCCGATCCGGTCGAGGGCCCGTGGCTCGACGGCTCGGCCTATCTCATGCCCTGCCTGAGGAGCCACCGACCGCTCGACGCCGTGGCTGTCATGCTCGGCACCAACGACCTGAAGCACCGCTTCGCCGTTCCGGCCGTTGACATTGCCGAAGGCGTCGGCCGCCTGCTGACGATCGTCCGTCAGTCGGAGGCCGGGCCGGGAGGCGGCGCGCCGAAGGCGCTCGTGATCTGCCCGCCCCCCATCCTCGCGGCGTTCGGGGAGAACGCGGCGTTCGAGGACATGTTCGCCAGCGGCCACGCCAAGTCGCTGAGGATGGCCGCCGCCTACGCAGCCGTGGCACGCGAGCACGGCGTCGCGTTCCTCGACGCAGGCGAGGCGATTACGTCGAGCGCCTTCGACGGCATCCACCTCGATCCCGACGCGCAAGCCGGGCTCGGCAACGCGGTCGCGGCGAAGATCGCGAAGCTCGGCTGGTAGCCCAACCCGCACCTTCCCGGGAAGGCAAGGTCAGGCGAGCGGGCCGCAGCACGCTCGCTGGCGACGCCGGCCGTGGGCGGCTATGACCTCTGGGCGGTCCAGGTGCCGTCGCAGCTGGCCGTTGGAGAGTGCCAGCTGCCGGCTCCGGTGGCGCCGTTCACGGAGCCTCTCGCCTTCACGACCTGCTCGTTGTGCGCAATGCTGAAATCGACCACGCCGTTGGCTCCGATGGCTCCGCTCGCGGTAGCACCGAACGCGGAGAACGAGATCTTGCCGCTCGACACCAGGATCGGGATCGTGCGCGGCTGGCACGTTCCGCTATCGGCCACGATACGCACGAACCAGCTTCCGTCGAACGCCGGATCGCCGGCGCTGGCCTTCGGGGCGATCAGGCAGAGCACGGAAGCGGCAGCAAGGATGGACTGTCCAAAAAGGCGGGACTTCTTCGTCATCGGGTCTCGTCAGGAAAGGGGGTTGTCGGGCACGCGCGGGGGAAGGCGCGTCGACAGACGCTAAACCAGTGAAGATTGGCCCGAATATGGCAAGAGGCTGCGACTTGTATCCCCGGCGCGGTCCGCAGGACCGTGCGCATGAGGTTCTCGTTGCTGCCGAAGCGCGTTGAGATGGTCGGCTTTGCAACGCCGGCTTCGCGTGCGATGTCGGCGACGCCCGCTTGCGCGTTGCGCAGGACGCGCGCTCAACACCGGCCGACGCATCTTCTCCGTGATCCAGGGCGCGCGGAGCGGTGCGAGCATCGCCCGGCACGGCGAAGGCACCGCCGCGAACGTCCGGCGAAACGGCAATGGCCAGGCCGGCGCCGCGTTCCAGGCCGGCTGGTAGGCGGCTCAGCCCCGCTCCAGCCACGCGACCTCTTCGGGCGATAGCTCGACGTCGAGAGCGCTCAGGCTGTCGGCAAGCTCGTCGAGCCTGCGCGGGCCGATCAGCGGGATCGCCGGGAATGGCTGCGCCAGCACGTAGGCGAGCGCGATGTGGATGGGCTTGCGGCCGAGCCGTCCGGCAAGCTCGACGGCGCGGTCGCGGCGCGCGAAATTCTCCTCCGAGTACCAGACCCGCACCAGCTCCGTGTCGTCGCGCCTGTCACGCCCTGCGCGGTCGGTGAAGAAGCCGCGCGCCTGGCTCGACCAGGCGAAGACGGGCATCTGCCGCTCGCGCAGCCATGCCTTCCACGCCGCGCCGGAGGACGTCACGCAGCCGGGCCAGATCGGATCGAGCATCTCGGCCAGCGAGAAGTTGTTGGAGATCGCCGCCGGCCTCCGCTTCCCGTTCTTCTCCGCGTAGGCGATCGCCTCGTCCATCCGCTCCATCGTCCAGTTCGAGCCGCCAAACGGTCCGCGGATGCGCCCCGCGTCCGCCTCCGCGTCCATCGCGTCGACGAGCTCGCCGACCGGCACCTTCGGGTCGTCCCGGTGCATGAAGTAGATGTCGACGTAGTCGGTCTTCATGCGATCGAGCGATTCCGCCAGCTGTCTGCCAATCGCATCGGGCGTGCAGTGCGGCGTGTGCGCGCCCTTGCCGATCACCACGAGTTCGGAGCGCGCCCCGCGGCTCGTGTGCCACTGGCCGAACAGCGTCTCGGTGACGCCCTTGCCGTAGACGTATGCCGTATCGAACAGGTTGCCGCCGGCGGCCCGGTATGCGTCGAGGAGCGGCGCTGCCTGCTCCAGGTCGTCGAAGAATTCGAAGCCGAGCGCCACCGGCGACAGCGGTCTCGCGAGGCCAGGTAGTCGCAGGCGGTTCATCGAATGATGTTCCCGGCCCAACCGACAGCACGTTCCGCCGCACGACTGCTCATCTCTGCCGTCCCCCGCTGGGATCGCTCCGATTCCTGCACATCAAAGCTCGCCGGCGGCGCGGGGACAATCCTCCACGCATTTCGGGGTTCCTTGTGTGCGTCCGGCGGCAGCGCTATGCCACGCGGAAGACGGCGCGCCGTCGTAAGGCAAACAAAGGGAGGAGTTGAAGATGCAGCGCAGCACGGACCGAATCCTCACCACCCACGTAGGCAGCATCCCGCGCGGCGAGGCGCTCGGCCAGATGCTCATCGACCAGGAGCAGGGAAAGAGCGTCGACGAGGCCAGGTTGAATGCCGCGATCGACGAGCGCGTCGCGCACGTGCTGGAGAAGGAGCGCGAGGTCGGCATCGACGTCGCCAATGACGGCGAGCAGGGCCGCGTCGGGTTCCAGACCTATATCCCGCTCCGCATGGACGGCTTCGGCGGCGCCTCCAAGCGCCCCTACGGCAAGGAGTTCATCGAGTTCTCGCAGTTCACCCAGCGCATGCTGGCGCGCATCCCAAACCACAGCAAGGTGTTCGACGCGCCCGAATGCGTCGGCGAGCTGAAATACCGCGACACCAGGGCGATCGACGCGGAGATCGCCCGCTACAAGCGGCTCTCCGAGGGCGTGAAGTCCAGCTTCGCCGAGCTCTTCATGAACGCCCCCTCGCCCGGCATCATCGCCACCACGATGCTGAACGCCCATTACGATTCGCACCAGGCCTACCTCGATGCGATCGCGCGCGAGATCCACATCGAGTACGCCAAGGTCGTGGAGGCCGGCTTCGTGCTGCAGATCGACGCGCCGGACATGGCGATGGAGCGCGTGCTCCTCTACCAGGACATGACGGATGCCGAGTACGGCAAGCTCGTCGAGCAGCATGTCGATTCGCTGAACAAGGCGCTCGACGGCCTGCCGGCCGACCGCGTACGGCTGCACGTATGCTGGGGCAACTGGGAGGGCCCGCACAATCACGACGTGGCGATGGAGGTCGTGCTGCCGGCGCTCTACCAGGCGAAGGTCGGCGGCCTCAGCCTAGAGTTCGCCAACCCGCGCCGCCAGCATGAGACCGCCGCCATAAAGGCCAACAAGGTGCCGGACTCCATGGTCCTGATCCCGGGCGTCATCGACTCCAAGAGCAATTTCGTCGAGCACCCCGAGGTCGTCGCGCAGCGCATCGAGGCCGTGGTCGCCGCGATCGGCGACCGCGAGCGCGTGATCGCCGGCGTCGATTGCGGCTTCGGCACGTTCGTCGGCTGGGAGTGGGTCACCGAGGACGTGGTGTGGGCCAAGCTCAGGTCGCTGCGCGAAGGCGCCGACATCGCCTCCACGCGCCTCTGGGGCAAGAAGGCCGCGTAACGCTCCCAGACCCGCCGCGCGCCGCCTCGCTCCGTCGTCGCGGCGCGCGCGCACCCGAGCCTCGGCTATCCAACCCCGTCTGGCCGGCGTAATCGCGGTGGCCGCATGGATTGAGCCGGACGCATGATTCACACGCAAGCCGCCCCGGCACTATTGCTGGAAGCAGGTGTTCATGTGTCGCGTCGTCGCTGCCGCCCGTTGACGTAACCTGTCCGCGCAGCTCGCAGCCGTCCACCGTCTGAACGGACGGAAGTCGACCCTGGCTTCGCTCGAGGGATGCCCCGCCGACATGATCGTACGTCCCGGGTTCGCCGATCATGACCTTTGAAACGGAAGAGCGAGGGCGAAACGCCCGGCGAGGGCCGTAAACTCTTCCACCGTCGCCGGATCGAGGGGAACGCCTCGCGCGGAGCGCCGGTCCGCCTCGGCCCACTCGCGGTCGCCCGGCGCCATCACGCGACCGCCCGCCCGCGGCTCGGAGCGCCGGATACGGTCGCGGTAGGCCCTCATACGATCCGCAAAGTCGGCGCCATCGGGAAAGAACATCGGCGAGAGGGCCATCACGAAGGCGCCCATAGCGCGCGGCGATGCGAAGTCGGGGCCGGCCATCGGTGCGATCTCGTAGCTGAGCTTCATGCCGGAGAGGACCGCGCTGAAGATTTCGATGAGGCCGGCGAGGCCGGCCCCCTTGAACCCGAAGGCGCCGCCGACCGGAGCCAGCATGGCGACCTCCGCCGTGTCGGTCGTGTCCCGGCCCTGCGCATCGGAAGCGACCCCCTCCGGCAATCGCCTCCCGAGGCTCCCGTAAAGCCCGATCCGATTGTACGGGATGGCGCTCGTCGCCATGTCGAGAAGCCACGGACGCCCGCCGGATGCGGGGACGGCACAGGCGATCGGATTGGTGCCGTGGAAGGGCTCCGCCCCGTCGTGCAGGCGCACGTAGCTGTCGGAGTTGCACATGGCGATGCCGATGCATCCCGCCTCCGCCGCGGCCAGGGCGTATGCGCCGGCCGGGCCGAAATGCGAGCTGTTGCGGATGGAAACCGCGCCGATGCCGAGGCGACTTGAGATGTCGACCGCGTGCTGCATCGCGCGGTAGGTCGCCAGTGCGCCGTGGGCGTTACCGGCATCGAGAGAGGCGATTGCGCCGGCGGCTTCGCTGACCCGAATGTCGGGATGACCGTTGACCCGGCCGCCTTCGATCGCCCTGACATAGTGATCGAGCAGCCGGACACCGTGGCTGTCGACGCCGAGAAGCGAGCCATGCATCATCGCGCGCGCCGCGGCCTCTGCCGTCGACGCGTCAGCGCCCGCTGCGGCGAGGACGTCGCGGCAGAAAGCGCGCAATGCCCCTACCGGCGCGTGGACCGATGCGGGCTCCTCGACGGCCGTGCCCTCGGATGTCACAGCGTCTGGCCGCCATCCACCGGCAGCACAATGCCGGTCGTGAACGCTGACTCGTCGGCCGCGAGATAAAGCGCCGCGGCGGCGAACTCCGACGGCTTGCCGAGCCTCCCCATCGCCTGGCGCGCGATGAACTGACGCCGGGTCGCTTCGGGATCGTCGGTCGCCGCGATCCGCTCGTTCAGCGAAGGCGTGTCGGTGGTGCCGGGACAGAGCGCATTGCAGCGGATGCCGCTTCCCACGACATCGCGGGCAACGGCCTTGGTGAGCCCGATCATTGCGGCCTTGGCGGCGCCGTAGGCTGCCCGGCTGGGCACGCCGGTTACGCTGGAGGCAACCGAGGCGACATTGACGATGGACCCGGAGCCGCGCTCCATCATGCCCGGAAGCACGGCTCGGATCGTGAGGAAAGCCGAGGTGGCGTTCTGGTCGATGCTCATCGCCCATTCTTCGTCGCTGGTCTCAAGGATCGTGCCGTTGTGAACCCAGCCGGCGCAGTTGACGAGCACATCGATCCGACCCGCGCTCCGGATCGCTTCGCCGATCGCGGCACGATCCGTCACATCGACACCTACCGGCCGTATCGCCGGGGAGATGGCCGGAAGGTCGGCCATCTTGGCGAGCGTCCGGCTGGCGGCTATCACCTCGGCGCCCTCTTCCGCAAAGGCGAGAGCGATCGCGCGCCCTATGCCCTGCCCGGCTCCGGTGACAAACGCGCGTTTCTCGGCAAGCCGTCCAGACATATGACTTTCCCCGCGCGCATTGGCTCGGTGCGCAAATCGTATTATGTGTACACTGTACAGTAGTAATGCCCCCGCGGGCAACGACTTCGCGCCGAACCACGCGCGCGGAACATCGAAATCAGATCGCGCAGAGCACAATGACATTCGACCTCGGCGAATTCTCACTCAGCGGCAAGACCGCCCTCGTCATCGGTGGCTCCAGCGGAATCGGCAGGGAGATAGCGCTTGGCTATTCCGCCGCAGGCGCCCGCGTTCTGATCGCGGGCCGCGACAGGGCGAAGCTCGACCGCGTCGCCGCGGAGATCGATCCGGATGCACGAGGCAGCATCGCGTTCTCCACCGACATGCGCGCTGTGGGCGCGCTCGGCGACCTGGCCGAAGAGATAGAGGACAAGCACGGACCTATCGATGTCCTCGTGAACTGCCAGGGAACCACAACCATCAAGCCGGCGCTGGAGCTCTCGGAGGACGAATACGACGTCATCCTCGACACCAACCTGAAGAGCGTCTTCTTCTCCTGTGTCGCCTTTGGGCGTCGTATGCTGGCGCGCGAGCAGGGAGCGATCGTCAATATTCTGTCGCTTGCGGCGCACACCGGCTGGGGAAATGCAGCCGCATACAGCGCGAGCAAATGGGGCGTCGCCGGCATGACGCAGACTTTCGCGGGGGAATGGGGCCAGGGCGGCGTAAGGGTGAACGCGATCACACCCGGCTTTTTCATCACGGACCTCAACCGTGGGAAGATGCCGGAAGGCCGCATGCAGGAAGCCAGGGCACGAAGCGCGATGAAGCGCATGGGCGAGTTGCCGGAGCTGGTCGGCACGGCGGTGTTTCTCGCCTCCGATGCCGCGCGCTTCATCAATGGCGCGACCGTGCGGGTGGACGGCGGGTATCTCTCGTCGGGCATATGAAGAAGCGAGGTAACGCCTCGGGACCGGCCTCCGGCGGGCGGGGAACGCAGAGCCCGGGCCGCGAGGATACGCGGCCGGTAAGGCTCTCCGGCGTGGCGCCGCGCCTCTACGAGCGCGCCCTGGAGATTCTTGCTGCGCGGATCGAAGACGGATCGGTCCAAGCCGGCTCGCAGTTGAGCGAGTCGGGCGTGGCGGCCCAATTCGGCATCAGCCGCGCGCCGGCACGGCGTGCACTGCACGAGCTGGAGCGCCGGGGCCTGATCCACAAGGCGGAGGGGCGCGGCTTCATCGTCCGCCGCGGCCGGCGGCACGACGCCCCTGCCGCGGGAGCGGCTTTCGAGCCTCGCGAAGAGATGCGCCTCGTATCCTCATCGACTTGGGAGCGAATCTACAGCGACGTCGAAAGCGAGATCATCGCGCGCATCCCATTTGCGCCCTGGCGGGTCAACGAGGCGGAGCTGGCGCGCTACTACGAGGTCAGCCGCACCGTGGCCCGCGACGTCGTCGCCCGCCTGCAGACGCGCGGCATCGTGCGCAAGGACGACCGCTCGCGCTGGTACGCGCCGGCGCTGACTCCGGACTACATCGACGAGCTCTACGAGCTCAGGTGGGTCCTCGAACCGCTCGCGCTGAAGAAGGCCGCGCCGCGCGTCTCGCCCGACTTCCTTGAACGGATGCGCAACCATCTCGAAAAAGCGACCGCCAACGCCCGGGAGATCACCGGCGCCACGCTCGACGCGTTGGAAAAGGAGATGCACGTCGCGCTCCTTCGTCATTGCGAGCACCGCGCCCTGATGCAGGCGGTGACCCTGTCGCAGTCGCTGCTCATCGCGCACCGGTTTCTCTACGTCTCGACTCCCCAGCTCTTCGAGACAGAGCCGTTCTTGCCCGAGCATATCGAGATCGTCGACCGTCTTGCGTCCGGCGACATTGAGGGCGCAGCGTACACGCTGGAGCAGCACCTGCGCGTTTCGCGCGACCGCGCCGTGGCACGCGTCGATGTCGTCGTCCAGAAGTTCAAACCCGACGAACTGCCCTATCTGCGGCGGCTCGAGACCTAGGCTACCATCTCTCGGCAAGGGCAACTGCGCGGGACACCAGATCGGACCGCGGCACGATCCCGTCCATGCAGGCAGCGGCCGCACGCACCTG
>CAZMJQ010000337.1:0-5776 GCA_964566475.1 uncultured Propylenella sp.
GGCTCGACCGCGCGCGCCGCGATCTCCTGCTGCAGGCCCCGCGTCACCGGGAGCAGCCGGCGGGCGTGTTCTCGCTGCGCTCCCGGTCCGGCCCAACCCGATCGGGCTGCACGCCACGCGGCTCGTGTCATGCGATGCCGAAGCGGGTGTGCTGGAGCTCGATGCGCTCGACTGCCTCGACGGAACGCCCGTGCTCGACATCAAGCCGTGGCTGCCAGGCGTGGACGTGCCGCCGGGAATGGAGGGGCAGTAGATCGGCCGGACAAAGGCGGCCGGAATCTCTCGCACACCTGCCCGGGTCTGATTCGAGCTGCTCCGCACGGAGGGTAGAGTCTGCCTAAGGTCGAAGTTCATGGCGCGGCTTCTGGTGGAAAGATGCTCACCGAGCTGAACCGTCGATTGAGGTAGGCAAGGATACGGGGGTCCGCTTCGCCGGGAATCGATCGCCTGGAAGAGCGATCGGCGAAAGGTCCATACACCGTCACCTCCCTGGTCTCATCCAGATAGCTTCTGGCCCAGAAGTATCTCCCGCCGCATTCGAAATGGTAGACAAGATAATTATAGCGCGCTTCCAGTTCACCGTTCGCCGCGCGCAGCTCTCCGCAGCGATGCTCATTCGATGCAGGAGTCAGATCATCGTGATCACGGCAAGTGACATCACTCATTCAGCTGAACCTTACCCCGACTTTCTGGATGTCTTCAGACCCAGCCGAGACACTAGCGCACAACGCGCCGATTTCTCTATAGTGCATGCATCCGGTAGGATGATCCGCGAATCAGTATTGCGTCGCTTTGCCTGAAAGCCCGCTTGGGGACGAGACCAACCGTGCTGTTGCGGCGCACAATGCCAGGGTAACCGGAACCGATGCCCGCGTAGCGCGTCGATCTGTTTGTGCTAAGCAATACGGGGCAGGAACTCTCCGTGAGAGAGAGTGCTTCTTGATCCCGAGAGCGGCCGTTGAACGATCGGAAAGGAAATCTACCAACTCGATGGACACATACTCTGATCTCCGTCCCGACAATATTGATCCGATTCATCAGCTGGAAGACGATCTGAAGCATGTCGGCGAGGATCCGGCGCGGTTTCCGCGGACCAGCAAGCTGATCGGCGCGGGCGCGCCGCAACAGGCGAAGAAGATCATCGAGGAAGCGGCGGAGCTCGCTATCGAGGCGCTGCGCCAGGACAAGGACGCGGCGGTCATCGAAGCTGCCGATCTCGTCTACCATCTTGTTGTGCTGCTGGAGGGCATGGACATCCGCTTCGACGACGTCCGCGCGGAGCTCGAGCGCCGGCGCGCGGTCTACGGCATCGCGGCGAAGCAGCACAAGAACGGCAGCGGGCCGGATTCGGCGGAGGACTGACCCACGAACGGCGGCGAGCGCGTCAGCCTCCGTGCCGCGTATCTTTGATCTCGACCCCCCATCGCGCGAAATGATACCAAAGGGCGAGGGCCCGATCCTGGCGGGCCAGGGATGGGGAAGCATCATGAGAGCTCTTGCCACCGTCGGCGCCGCAGCGCTCGCGCTCATCGGCCTCACCGGCGCCGCCGCCGCGCAGCAGAGCGTGGCGATCACCGCCATCGTGGAGCATCCCGCCCTCGACGCGGTGCGCGACGGCGTGATGAAGGGACTTGCCGACCTCGGCTACGAGGAAGGGACCGACGTGGTCTACAGCTTCGAGACGGCGCAGGGAAATCCGGCGACCGCGGCGCAGATCGCGCGGCAGTTCGTGGGCGAAGCGCCCGATGTCATCGTTGCGATCTCCACGCCGTCCGCGCAGACGGTCGCCGCTGCGACGAGCGATATCCCGGTCGTCTTCTCCGCCGTCACCGATCCGCTCGCGGCGGGGCTGGTGGAATCCATCGAAGCGCCGGGCGGCAACATCACCGGCGTATCCGACATGGCGCCGATCGGCGACCACATCGCGCTGATTCAGGAGATCACCCCCGACGTGGAGCGGCTCGGCGTGCTCTATAATCCCGGCGAGGCGAACTCGGTCTCTTCCGTCGCCCTCCTGCGCCAGGAAGCCAATGCTGCCGGCATCGTCGTCGTCGCCGGAGCGGCGACGAAGTCGGCCGACGTGCAGGCGGCGGCGCGCTCGCTGGTCGGCGACGTCGACGCGATCTACGTGCCGACCGACAACACCATCGTCTCGGCGCTGGAATCGGCGATTGGCGTCGCCAACGAAGCGCAGATCCCGCTTTACGCCGCCGACACCGACAGCGTCGCGCGCGGCGCGCTGGCGGCCGTCGGCTTCAACTATTTCGACGTCGGCGTGGAGACCGCATCGCTGGTGGCCCGCGTGCTGGAGGGCGAAGACCCCGGGAGCATCGAGGTCGTGTTCGCGTCCGGCACCAACCTGCAGGTGAACAAGGCGACGGCCGATGCGATCGGCGTCACGCTGCCGCAAGCGGTGCTCGACCGCGCCCAGGAAGTCGTGGAGTAGCGCACGTGGCACGCGGGAGAAGCGCTCCCGCTGGCCCCTGAGAGGAGCGGCGGCCGATGTCGGCCTTCGCCTTCTTCGGGGCGATCGAGCTTGGCCTCGTCTATGCCTTCGTGGCGCTCGGCATCTTCCTCTCCTTCCGCATCCTCGACTTCCCTGACCTGACGGTCGACGGCTCGTTCCCGCTCGGCGCGGCGGTCGCCGCCGTGGGGATACTCGCCGGCTGGAACCCATGGCTCGCGACCGGTGTCGCCTGCGTGGCGGGAGCCATGGCAGGGCTCGTGACGGCCTTCGTCAGCGTGCGCTTCAACATCCTGCATCTGCTGGCGTCGATCCTGACGATGATCGCGCTGTTCTCGATCAACCTCAGGGTCATGGGCCGCCCCAACGTCGCACTGCTCAACCAGAAGACCGTGCTGACGCCGATTTACGAGCTCGGGCTCCAGCCGTACCTTGTGCGCCCGCTCTTTCTGCTGGCGGTGGCCGCGGTCGGTGCGGCGCTGCTGTCGCTGTTCCTGCGCACCGATCTCGGCCTCGCCATGCGCGCCACCGGCGCCAACCCGCGCATGGCGCGCGCGCAGGGCGTGCGCGTCGGCGCGCAGATCATGGCGGGTGTCGCCCTCTCCAACGCCATGGTGGCGCTCTCCGGCGCGCTCTTCGCACAGACGAACGGCTTTGCGGACGTGACCGTCGGCGTCGGCACCATCGTGGTGGGCCTCGCGGCCGTGATTATCGGCGAGACGCTCCTCCCACGCGGCGGGATGTTGCTGGCCGTTGCCGCCTGCGTCCTCGGCTCGGTGCTCTACCGCCTTGCGGTGCAGCTTGCGCTCGGTCTCGACTTCCTCGGGCTGACGGCCTCCGACCTCAACCTCGCGACGGCGGTGCTGGTGCTGATCACGCTCATCCTGCCGCGCTTCCGCAAGCGCAGGACGATCGCATGATCACGGTCGAAGGGCTTTCGGTCCGGTTCAACCCAGGCACACCGCTCGAGCGCCATGCGCTGCGCGGCATATCGCTGACGGTGGAGGACAAGGAATTCTGCTGCGTCATCGGCTCCAACGGCGCTGGCAAGTCCACGCTGCTCTCCGCCATCGCCGGCGACGTGCTGCCCGAGGCCGGACGCGTGGTCCTTTCCGGCCGCGACGTGACACGACAGCCGGCGGAGCGGCGCGCGCGGCTGGTGGCGCGCGTCTTCCAGGACCCGCTCGCCGGCTCCTGCGGCCGGCTGACGATCGCGGAGAATCTCGCGATCGCCGCGCGGCGGGGCAAGTGGCGCGGTCTGGGGGACGCCCTCGCCCGCCACCGCATGCGGATCGTCTTCGAGCGCGTGGCGGAGCTCGACATCGGGCTGGAGAAGCGCCTCGACCAGCCGATGGGCTCGCTGTCCGGCGGCCAGCGACAGGCGCTCGCGCTGGTGATGGCGACACTGGCGCCCTCCTCCGTCGTGCTGCTCGACGAGCACACCGCCGCCCTCGATCCGGCCAACGCGGAGTTCGTGCTGGAGCTCACGCGCACACTTGCGCAGCGCTTCGGGCTGACCGTGCTCATGGTCACGCACTCCATGCGCCAGGCGCTCGACCTCGGCACGCGCACAATCATGCTGCACGAAGGCGAGATGGTGCTCGACGTGCGCGATCCGGAGCGGCGCAAGCTGACGATCGAAGACCTCGTTCAGCGCTTCCGCCGCGTGCGCGGCCTCGACATCGAGGAGGACGAGCTGCTGACGAGTTGAGCTCAGCTTTTGCGGCCGGCTTTGGCCTGGCCTCACTTCAGGCTGGAAAGGTAGGCGAGCAGGTCGCGTATCTCCTGCCGGGTCAGGCTCATCTGCGGCATCGGAGGATGCGGGTCGGCGAGGAACCATGCCAGCGCCTCCATCTCCCCGGACACGCGCTCCGCGATGCTTTGAAACGGAGGGGCCTCCGTCGTGGCCGCTGCCTGTTCCGGAGAAACCAGGTGACACGAAGAGCACCAGCTCTCGGCCAGCGCCTTCCCCGCCGCAGCGTCGCCGGCCGCGGCCGCCGACGAAGCCTGCAGCGCGAGAGCTGCAAGGGCAGGCGCCAACCGTGCAAAGGGTCGCATTCGTTCGTCCTTCCGAGGCTCGTTCCTTGCCGACCGGCTAAGCCAAGCCCTCGTCGAGCGCAAGCTATGGGATGCCGGCGGGTCGGCCCGTTAGGCGGCGTTGGGCCAGCAAAGACCGGGCGACGTGCCTCGATGCCCGAAGCGCCCGGAATCGCGCCGTTCTTGCGGGGCACCGTCTCGGGGGGCTCCCGAAATGTTTCGTGGCCCTCGCGGATCGAAGCAATGTTTGGGCAACCGCGAAACCAAATTCCCCTCCGCGCGTAAGGAAACCGAAGCAATGCCGACCTAGATATGAAGGCAACAAAGCAGAAAGCTGGTTCTGGGAGCGCATCATGTTCAGCGACACCAAGAAGGCCTTCGCCATCGCCGGAATGATCGTCGCCACAGGCGTCACTGCGGTGGAGCTGGCGCGCAGCCCCGCACAGGCCGAGGGCACGCATTCCTACGCCGCCGCGCGTGTCGATGCCGCGTTCGCGGTGGTCAGCAGCATGCCGGACGTGGAGCCGGTGCGGGTGCCTATGGCCACCAAGGGCGATCTGGAGGTTCCGCTCGGCTGCACCGGCATTTCCGCCGATGCGCAGGCCGAGTGCATGGACGTGGCCTATGAGGTGCCCTCAGCGCCCAGCATCGTGGTGGAGAGCCGCTACGGCAACACCTCGATCCTGACACGCATGGACGCGATGACGATCGCCGAAGCCGCGGCTGCAGAGCGGGTGCGTCGCAGCCAATAGCGCAGTCCAAGTTCCACGGGCCGACCCTGCCCGTGCATTCCTTAGCCGCCGCTCGGCCCGGAGACGATCACCCGCCCCCCTCTCGTCCCGGTGCCGATGCGGCGGCTTCTTCAACGCCGCTCTTTTCGAAAGACTGCGCCCGCGCGCGGGTAGACGTTATCAGCGCGCGCGAGTGCTGGTCGTTTCAGATGTCCTGAAGGCGTGTCGACTCAGTCGCTCCGCCGGGTCTCTTCGCCCGCGGATTTCATCTGATGGGGGGCCCTGTCGATCACCTTTTGTTGACCATACGGAGCTTACGCAGCGCACGAGCCTGCCTTGTCCGCAGCTTGCGGGTGCTTGATCCGATCGGCAATTGTCGTCCTGTTGCGCCGCGGTAAGATGGGGCCAGGAGGTCGTGCTCATGACGCTGCCGGGACTTGCCATCGGGATTGCGCTCATCATTCTGGGAACGCATCAGGCCGCGGCCCAGGGGACGACGCAAAGCCGCTGCCTCGCCATTGCGCAATCCGCGCCTTCCGCCGTG
>CAZMJQ010000338.1:0-18035 GCA_964566475.1 uncultured Propylenella sp.
GACGATCGTCACGCCGGAGATGAAGAAGACGGGATTGTGGATGTCCAGTCCGAGGACCCGGACGTTGTCCTGACCGACTTCGTAGTCCGTCGACATCACCTCGTCGGGCGACGTGGCTTGTTCGCTCATGGCGGCTCCCCCATCTTTCGTGCCGGTTGCCGATTAGACAGGTGCAAGGCCGCGTAAAGCCCTGCGAGGGCGACGGATCGTGGTCTAACAGCGCCACAAGCGCGATGCCACCCATGGGACCGGGGCTTGGGGATAGGATCGCCGCGGTCTAGCTCGCGTCGCGCTTCCGCCTCAGCCTCTCCCACTCCGCCATGCGCTCGGCGATTCCCTTCTCCATGCCGAACTGCGTGGGGCGGTAGAAATCCTGCCGCTCCATGCCCTCCGGAAAGTAGCTCTGCCCCGAGAAGGCGTCGTCCGCATCGTGGTCGTACGCATAACCCGCGCCGTAGCCTTCCGACTTCATGAGCTTGGTCGGCGCGTTGAGGATGTGCTTGGGCGGCGGCAGCGAGCCGCCCTCCTTCGCCGCGCGGCGCGCCGCGCCGTAGGCCTTGTAGAGCGCGTTCGATTTCGGCGCGACGGCGAGATAGACCGCCGCCTCCGCCAGCGCCAGCTCGCCCTCCGGCGTGCCGAGCATGTGGTAGGCGTCCTTCGCGGCATTGGTGACGGCGAGCGCCTGCGGGTCGGCGAGCCCGATGTCCTCCGATGCCATGCGGATCATGCGCCGCGCCAGGTACATCGGGTCCTCCCCCGCGTCGAGCATGCGCGCGAGATAGTAGAGCGCCGCCTGCGGGTCGGAGCCGCGCACGGACTTGTGCAGCGCCGAGATGAGATTGTAGTGCCCGTCCTGCGACTTGTCGTAGATCGGCGCGCGCCGCTGCAGTACCGCCTGCAGCCGCTCCGCATCGAACGTCTCGCCCTCGCCCGCCGCGCGCCACACCTCCTCCGCCAGCGACAGCACGGCGCGGCCGTCCCCGTCGGCCATGCGGACCAGCGATGCGCGCGCCTCCGCGTCGAGCGGCAGCGCGCGGCCCTCGACCTCCTCCGCGCGGGCGAGCAGCAGCCCGAGCGCATCGGCGGAGAGCGGCTTGAAGACCAGCACGGTAGCGCGCGACAGCAGCGCCGCGTTCAGCTCGAAGGACGGGTTCTCCGTAGTCGCTCCGACCAGCGTGACGGTCCCGTCCTCCATCACCGGCAGGAAGGAATCCTGCTGCGCGCGGTTGAAGCGGTGGATCTCGTCGACGAAGAGGAGCGTCCCCTCCCCGATCTGACGGCGGCCGCGCGCCTCGTCGAAGATGCGCTTGAGCTCCGCGACGCCGGAGTGGATCGCGGAGATCTGCTGGAAATGGAGGTCGGTCTCCTCCGCGAGCAGCCGCGCCACCGTCGTCTTGCCGGTCCCCGGCGGCCCCCAGAACACCATCGAGCCGACGCCGCGCGTCTTCAGCATGCGCGTTAGCGTGCCCTCCGGCCCAAGCAGGTGGTCCTGGCCCGCCACCTCGGCAAGCCGCCGCGGACGCAGCCGGTCGGCCAGCGGGCGCGGCGCCTTTTCCGCGAGCCCCGCCGCCTCGAACAGGTTGGTCATCCCCCGATCACGATGCTGGAGACGCGGCCGCCGCGATTGAAGCTGATGCGCCACAGACGGCTGCCGGCCTCCGCGATCCGTACCAGCTGCTCGGCGGTCTCCACGTCCTCGCCCTGCGCCTTGAGGACGACGTCGCCGGGACGGAAGCCCATGCGCGCCGCCGGCGAGCCCGGCTCGACGTCGACGATGACCGCACCGTGGTCAGCGCCACTGATGCGCAGGCGGTCAAGGACCGTCGCCGACAGGTTGGTCACCACCGCGCCCGTGAGCGGACTCTGCCCGCCGATCAGCGTGAGGTCCCCCTCGTGCAACTCGGGCTCCGCCTGAACGACGACGCTGGCCTCGAACGCCTCTCCGTCGCGCCAGACGCTCAGGTCGACCGGATTGCCGATTCCGGCCACCGCAAGCCGGTAGGCGAAGGACGCGGCGTCGCCCACATTGCTGCCGCCCGCCTCCAGCACGAGGTCGCCGACCTTCAACCCGGCGTTCGCGGCAGGCGAGCCCTCCTCGACATGCGTGACAAGCGCGCCCTGCGGCCTGTCGAGCCCGAGCGAGGCGGCGATGTCCTGCGTCACGTCCTGGGTAAGCACGCCGACCCAGGCGCGCGCCACGGATGTGGAGCCGGCCGCCGCCTGCGCGACGACGGTCCTCACCATGTCGGAGGGAACGGCGAACCCGATCCCGATCGAGCCGCCGGAGCGCGAGAAGATCGCAGTGTTGACCCCGACCAGGCGCCCATCCACGTCCACCAGCGGCCCACCGGAATTGCCGGGATTGATGGCGGCGTCGGTCTGGATGAAGAAGCCTGAATCGTTGATGCCGATATTGGTGCGCGCCACGGCGGACACGATACCGCTCGTCACCGTCTGGCCGACGCCGAAGGGATTGCCCACGGCGAGCACCAGGTCGCCGACCTCCAGCGCATCGGAATCGCCGATCTCGAGCACCGGTAATGAAGCCCCGCCATTGTCGATCTTGAGCACCGCCAGGTCCGTCCGCTCGTCCTTCAGCAAGATCTCCGCGCTCAGCTCCCGCCCGTCGGAGAGCGCGACCCTCACCTCCGCGGCCCCTCCCACGACGTGATTATTGGTGACCACGATGCCGCTGGGGTCCACAATGACACCGGAGCCGAGCGATGAGCGCTCGCGCTGGCGCTGGCGCGGCGCGAACGGGCTGCTCCGACCGAAGAACCGCTCGAAGAACGGATCGCCCTCGAACGGCGAGCGCACCTCGACTCGCGACGTCGCGTAGACGTTGACCACCGCGGGGGCCACGCGCTTCACCACCGGCGCGAAGGAAAGCCGGATCGCCTCGCGCTCCCTTGGGACGGTACGCGCCGGCGGAACGCTCTCCTGCTGCGCCACCGCGGGCGCCTGCGCCGGCGCGGGTGGCCCGGCGGGCGCCTCGGTCGGCTGGGACGCGGTAATCGCGCCGGTCTGCGCAGGCTCCGCGGTGGGGGGCGCCTCGTCGGCGTTCCAGCGAGGCAGCAGGGCCGCTCCGCCTGCGATAGCGGCGACGGCGATGGCGGCTGCAAGCACGCGCAGGCTCGACCTCATCCGAATCTCCCGAAATCCTGCCCCCAAAGTGCCGAGATAGTCCCCGAATCACCTGTCAGCAAGGCGGTCGACCAAAGGTCCTGCCGAGGTCCGCCGCTCGGCGCCTCACAATCCGGCCACGAGGAATCCTCGATGGTTTGAGACAGATCAAAGCCGGCTAACGCCGCCCCGCATCATGTGGGCCAAGTGCAGGGAGATGAAGTCATGGGTCGCAAAGACTATGCGCCCGTCCGTCCGAGATTGGCTCGGGACGACATTGCCCACATCATGGCGCAGGCACGCAAGGGATACATGCACCTCTATCCGGAGGTGACCGGCCTCACGGAAGACGAGAGCATCGATCTGATCGCAGTGACTTGGATCGGTCGCGGCGATTTCCGTGCCGGAGAGTTCAGCAGCGCCTGGTCACTTGCGAACCGGCGTCATCGCGGCGAGTCGGCCCGCTACATCCTGAGCGCCCCCAATCTCGACGGCCTGCTGAGAAACGGCCTGTCGGCTCTGCAGTCCCGGCCCGCCTGAAAGTGAGCGCGCCGGTTGTGGCGGCGTCTCCGCGACCCGCGACGTAGACGCAGCTTTACGCCGCCGCCGCCTCGGCCTCGCCTTCTGCTTCCTCCGCCTCGCGGCGGGCGCGGTCGGCAGCGCCCTTGGCCTCGGTGTCCCGGTCCACGAACTCGATCACCGCCACGGGCGCATTGTCGCCGTGGCGGAACCCGGCCTTCAACACGCGGGTATACCCGCCGTTGCGCTCCGCGTAGCGCGGGCCGATCGTCTCGAAGAGCTTCTTCACCATCTCCTCGTTGCGCAGGCGCGCTGCGGCCAGCCGGCGCGCGGCGAGGTCTCCCTTTTTCGCCAACGTGACGAGCTTCTCCACCACCGGCCTCAGCTCCTTCGCCTTGGGCAGCGTGGTGACGATCTGCTCGTGCTCGATCAGCGACGCAGCCATGTTGGCGAACATCGCCGTGCGGTGGCTGGAGGTGCGGTTCAGCTTGCGGCCTGCTTTGCCGTGACGCATGGCGTGCTCCCTTGGTCGGCGGCTAAGCGCCGGCGCGGCTCAATACTGGTCTTCGAAGCGCTTGGCGAGGTCTTCGATGTTGTCGGGTGGCCAGTTCGGCACTTCCATGCCGAGGTGCAGGCCCATCGAGGCGAGGACCTCCTTGATCTCGTTCAGCGACTTTCGCCCGAAGTTCGGCGTCCTCAGCATCTCCGCCTCGGTCTTCTGGATCAGGTCGCCGATATAGACGATGTTGTCGTTCTTCAGGCAGTTGGCCGAGCGCACGGAGAGCTCCAGCTCGTCCACCTTCTTCAGAAGCGCCGGGTTGAAGGCGAGCTCTGGCGTCGACTCCTCGGCCACCTCCTTCTTCGGCTCCTCGAAGGAAACGAAGATCGACAGCTGGTCCTGCAGGATGCGCGCCGCATAGGCGAGCGCGTCGTCCGGCGTAACGGAGCCGTCGGTCTCTACCGAAAGCGTGAGCTTGTCGTAGTCGAGCACCTGGCCTTCGCGCGTGTTTTCAACGCGGTAGGAGACCTTCTTCACCGGAGAATAGAGGCTGTCGACCGGAATCAGACCGATCGGCGCGTCTTCGGGGCGGTTGCGCTCCGCCGCGACGTAGCCCTTGCCGGTGTCGACGGTGAGCTCCATGCGGATGTCGGCGCCCTCGTCGAGCGTGCAGATGATGTGCTCTGGATTGAGGATCTCGATATCGCCGACGGTCTGGATGTCGGCGGCCGTGACGTGCCCGGGTCCCTGCTTGCGCAGCGTCATGCGCTTGGGCCCTTCGCCCTCCATCTTGACGGCGATCTCCTTGATGTTGAGGACGATGTCGGTCACGTCCTCGCGCACGCCGGCGATGGAGGAGAACTCGTGCAGCACGCCGTCGATCTGGACGCTCGTCACGGCGGCGCCCTGCAGCGACGACAGGAGCACACGCCTCAGCGCATTGCCCAGCGTCAGGCCGAATCCGCGCTCCAGGGGCTCCGCCACCATGGTGGCGACGCGCTTGCGGTCGGAGCCCGACTTCACGTCGAGCTTGTTGGGTTTAATGAGGTCCTGCCAGTTCTTCTGGATAACCATATTGCCTCTCAGCGAGTGAGTGCCGCGCGATGCGGCACGCCCGCCGCCATGCGGCGGCGGTCTGTGAACAGACTAGACGCGCCGGCGCTTCGGAGGCCGGCAGCCATTGTGCGGAATCGGCGTCACGTCGCGTATCGTGGTGATCGTGAAGCCTGCCGCCTGTAACGCCCTCAACGCCGATTCGCGACCCGAGCCGGGGCCGGAGACTTCCACCTCGAGCGTACGCATACCGTGGTCCTGCGCCTTGCGCGCCGCCGTCTCCGCGGCCATCTGCGCAGCGTAGGGGGTCGACTTGCGCGACCCTTTGAAACCCATGGCCCCCGACGACGACCAGGCAATCGCGTTGCCTTGCACGTCGGTGATCGTGATCATGGTGTTGTTGAAGCTCGAATTCACGTGGGCGATGCCCGACGTGATGTTCTTGCGTTCGCGCCTGCGAATGCGCGCGGTGTCTTTTACCATCGGTCAGCTTTCCCGTGTGAGGCGTTATTTCTTCTTGCCGGCAATCGGCCTCGCGGGTCCCTTGCGGGTGCGCGCATTGGTGTGCGTGCGCTGGCCGCGAACCGGCAGCCCGCGCCGGTGGCGCAGACCGCGGTAGCAGCCGAGGTCCATGAGCCGCTTGATGTTCATCGAGACCTCGCGGCGAAGGTCGCCCTCCACCAGGTAGTCGCGGTCGATCGCCTCGCGAATCTGGATGACCTCCGAGTCGGCAAGCTCGTTGACACGCCGGTTTTCCGGGATGTTCACCTTCTGGACGATCTCCCGCGCCTTGGTCGCGCCAATGCCGTGAATGTACTGAAGCGCGATCACCACGCGCTTGTTGGTGGGGATGTTGACGCCAGCGATGCGTGCCAAATCCGATACTCCTCTGCCGCGCCGCTCCGGCGGCGCCCTTCTGCCCTAACCCGTCAACCCGGCGGGAACGCAAAAACCGGTCCCGGAACGCCCTCCAGGCCCCGGCACCGCTCCAAGCTCTTTAGGATAGGTGCCGCTACTTAATGTCTCAGGGGAGGTCCGTCAACCGCCCCAAGATGCCGCATCCGCAGTGTTACCCGTGGCTGAGCGCCGCATCGATCGAGGCGCTCACCTCGTCGATGGGCGCCATGCCGTCGACCGTCTTCAGGTCGCCGTTGTTCCGGTAGTACTCTACCAGCGGCGCCGTCTGGGCCCGGTAGGCGTCGAGCCTGATCTTGAAGGCTTCGGGGTTGTCGTCGGGCCGGATGGCCTCTCCGCGCGCCCTCATGTCGTTCAGTCGGCCTTCGATGCGCTTCAGGAGAGCGCTCTCGTCGACCTTCAGTTCCACGACTCCGTCGAGCTGCAAGTCCTTCTCCTGCAGCAGCCGGTCGAGCGCTTCCGCCTGCCCGACCGTGCGGGGAAAGCCGTCGAGCACGAAGCCGTTCGCCGCGTCCGGCTCGTCCAGGCGGTCGGAGACGATGCCGACCACGACGTCGTCCGGCACCAGGTCGCCGCGCGCCATGATGTCCTTCGCCTTCAGGCCGACCGGCGTCTCCGCCTTGATCGCAGCGCGCAGCATGTCGCCGGTCGAGAGCTGGATGATGCCGTGCTTCTCCACGAGCCGCTGTGCCTGGGTTCCTTTGCCTGCTCCTGGCGGTCCGAGCAGGATCAGCCTCATCGCCGCCGACCCCGCAGCTTCGACTTCTTTACGAGCCCCTCGTACTGGTGGGCGAGCAGGTGGCCCTGCACCTGCTGCACCGTGTCCATGGTGACGTTGACCACGATGAGCAGAGACGTCCCGCCGAAGTAGAACGGTATGGCGAACCGCGCGATAAGCAGCTCCGGCAACAGGCAGACGATGACCAGGTAGATGGCGCCGACGGTGGTGATGCGCGTCAGCACGTAGTCGATGTAGTCGGCTGTGCGCTGCCCCGGCCGTATTCCGGGGATGAACCCGCCGTGCTTCTTTAGCTGGTCGGCCGTGTCCTTCGGGTTGAACACGACGGCCGTATAGAAGAACGCGAAGAAGGCGATCAGCCCGGCGTAAATGAGAAGGTAGAGCGGCTGTCCGTGGCCAAGGAGCGAGGTCACGGCGGTGAGCCAGCCCGGTCCTCCGCCGGCGGAGAACTGCGCGATCGTGATCGGCAGCAGCAGCAGCGACGAGGCGAAGATCGGCGGAATCACGCCGGCGGTGTTAAGCTTCAGCGGCAGGTGCGAGGAATCGCCCTGGAACATGCGGTTGCCGATCTGGCGCTTCGGGTACTGGATCAGCAGCCGGCGCTGTGCCCGCTCCACGAAGACGATCGCCGAGATGACGACAACCGCCAGAACGACGATCCCGATGATGACGACGGTCGAGACGGCGCCCTGCCGGCCGAGCTCCAGGGTGCCGGCGATGGCGCTCGGGATGTTCGCCACGATGCCGGCGAAGATGATCAGCGAGATGCCGTTGCCGATGCCGCGCGCGGTGATCTGCTCGCCGAGCCACATCAGGAAGATCGTGCCGCCGGTCAGCGTCACCACCGATGTGAAGAGGAAAAACCACCCCGGGTTCGTCACGATCTCGCTGGAGGAGCCCTGCAGGCCGACGGCGATCCCGTAGGACTGGAACGTGGCGAGCACCACCGTGAGATAGCGCGTGTACTGATTGATGACCTTGCGCCCCTGCTCGCCCTCTTTCTTGAGCTGCTCGAGCGTCGGGACCACCGCCGTCATCAGCTGCAGGATGATGGACGCGGAGATATAGGGCATGATGCCGAGGGCGAAGATCGCCATGCGCTCCACGGCGCCGCCGGCGAACATGTTGAACATGCCCAGGATGCCCTGCGACTGCTGCTGGAACGCCTGCGCCATCGCCTCGATATTGATGCCGGGCAGCGGGATGTACGTTCCGAGCCGGTAGACGAGCAGCGCGCCGAGGGTGAACCAGATGCGCTTCTTCAGCTCCTCGGCCTTGGAGAAGGCGGAAAAGTTGAGATTGGCGGCAAGCTGTTCAGCTGCTGAGGCCATGATCGCTCCGATCGGCCCCTTGCAGGGCCTTTCCAGTTCAGCTGCCGGCGTCCGCCGGCTCGGCCGCCTTCGTGGCGACCGTGACGCTGCCCCCCGCCTTCTCGACCGCCACGATCGCCGGGCGGGAAGCTCCCGCCACGCTGATCGACAGCTTCACCTTCGGCTCCGCGCCGCCGAGCAGGCGCACGCCGTCCTTGACGCGCCGGACGATCCCGGCCGCCTTCAGCGCCTCCGCGTCGATCGTCTTTGCGGCGTCGAGACGGCCGGTCTCCACCGCAGCGGCTATGCGGTCCAGCCCCACCGCGACGAAGTCCTTGCGGAAGATGTTGTTGAAGCCGCGCTTCGGCAGGCGCCGGTGGAGCGGCATCTGACCGCCTTCGAAGCCCTTGATGCGCACGCCGGAGCGGGACTTCTGCCCCTTCTCGCCGCGGCCGGCGGTCTTGCCCAGGCCGGAGCCGATGCCGCGGCCGACGCGCTTGCGGCTCTGGCGGGCGCCTGGATTGTCGGAAAGCTCGTTCAGCCTCATGAGGCTAGGTCCTTATCTGAAACACGGTTCTCAACTGCCCTCGACGATACGGACGAGATGCCCGACCTTGGCGATCATGCCCCGCGTCTGCGGATTGTCCTTAAGCGTGGCGCGGCGGTGCAGCTTGTTCAGCCCCAGGCCGATCAGTGTCTGGCGCTGGTCGAAGCGCCGGCGGGTCGGGCTGCCGGTCTGTTCGACGGTGATGGTCTTGTCGGCCATGGCGCTTGCCTCACGCCTCCGCCGTCGCCGCGGCATCGGCGTCGGCATCGCGGCGGCGTGCCTGAAGGGTGGAGACCTTGATGCCGCGCCGCGCAGCGACCGAGCGCGGACTGTCCTGGCGGCTCAGCGCATCGAACGTCGCGCGGATCATGTTGTAGGGGTTCGACGTTCCCATCGACTTCGCCACGATATCCTGAATGCCAAGCGTCTCGAAGATGGCGCGCATCGGGCCGCCGGCGATGATGCCGGTGCCGGCCTCTGCGGCCCGCAGGATCACCTTCCCGGCGCCGTGCCGTCCGGCCACGTCGTGATGCAGCGTCCGGCCTTCGCGCAGCGGCACACGGATCAGGCCGCGCTTGGCGGAGTCTGTCGCCTTGCGGATCGCCTCGGGCACCTCGCGCGCTTTGCCGTGGCCGAAACCGACGCGACCGCGCTGGTCGCCCACCACCACGAGCGCCGCGAAGCCGAAGCGCCGGCCGCCCTTCACCACCTTGGCGACGCGATTGATGTGAACGAGCTTGTCGACGAACTCGCCGTCGCCCTCGCTCCGCTCGCGATCCCTGCCGCGATCCCGTCGCCGTCCTTGTTCTGCCATGACGTTCGTCCGCTCTCCGATATGGGGTTCGCCCCGCGCTCCTGCGAGGTCAGAATTTCAGCCCGCCCTCGCGGGCGGCATCGGCCAGCGCCTTCACGCGGCCATGATAGAGGTAGGCGCCGCGGTCGAAGACGACCTTGTCGATGCCGGCAGCCTTGGCGCGCTCCGCCACGAGCTTGCCGACTTCGCCGGCCGCGGCGGTGTCCGCGCCGGTCTTCAGCTTCTCGCGCAGGGTCTTCTCGAGGCTCGATGCGGAGGCAAGCGTATGGCCGCGCTTATCGTCGATCACTTGCGCGTAAATATGCTGCGAGGAACGGAAGACCGTCAGGCGCGGACGGTCGCGCGCCACCTTCCTCAGGGCTCCGCGGACGCGCTTTTGACGGCGCCATGCTCCCGGCGTCATGCTGGTCATCTCAGTCCACCCGCTACTTCTTCTTGCCTTCCTTGCGGAAGATGTACTCGTCCGAGTATTTCACGCCCTTGCCCTTGTAGGGCTCGGGCGGGCGCCAGCGCCGGATCTCGGCCGCCACCTGCCCGACCTTCTGCCGGTCGATGCCGGAGATCACGATCTCGGTCGGACGCGGCGTCTGGACCTCGATCCCGTCAGGGATCGGGTAGCTCACCTCGTGGCTGTAGCCGAGCGCCAGGTTGAGCGTCTTGCCCTGCGCCTGGGCTCGATAGCCGACGCCGTTGATCTCCAGCCTCTCCTGGAAGCCGTCGCTGACGCCGGTGACGATATTCTGCACCAGCGTGCGCGACATCCCCCACATGGAGCGCGACCTCTTCGTCTGCTCACGCGGATTGACCTTGATCCCGTCGTCGGTCATGGCGACGGCGACCTCGTCCACAAGCGCGACGGCGAGCTGACCCTTCGGCCCCTTCGCGGTGACCGTCTGGCCGTCGACCGTCGCCGTGACGCCCTTCGGTACCTGCACCGCCCTCTTGCCTATGCGCGACATCGTACTATCCGTTCCTCATCCTTGCAGCGTCAAAAGACGCGGCAGAGAACCTCGCCGCCGACGTTCTGCGTGCGCGCCTCGTGGTCCGACATGACGCCCTTCGGTGTGGAGAGGATCGACACGCCGAGGCCGTCGGCCACGCGCGGTATGCTCTTCACCGAGGAGTAGACGCGGCGGCCAGGCTTGGAGACCCGGTGGATCTCGCGGATGACCGCCTCGCCCTCGGAATACTTCAGCTCGATCTGGTACTCGGACTTGCCGTTGACCTGAAGCTCCGCATAGCCGCGGATATAGCCTTCCGACTGCAGGACGTCGAGCACCCGCGCCCGCAGCGTCGACGCCGGCGTGGCGACGCGCGGCAGCTTCCTGAGCTGCGCGTTGCGGATGCGGGTCAGCATGTCGCCGAGCGGATCGTTCAATAGCATCTCACGTCACCTCACCAGCTCGACTTCACCATGCCGGGAACCTTCCCGTCATTGCCCATCTCACGCAGCGCTATGCGGCTCATCTTGAGCTTGCGGTAGTAGCCGCGCGGCCTGCCGGTCATCTCGCAGCGATTGCGGATGCGCGTCGGCGAGGAGTTGCGCGGCAGTTCGGCAAGCTTCAGACGAGCGGCGAAGCGCTCCTGGTCCTCCAGGCTCGGGTCGGCGGCCATCTCCTTCAGCCGCTGGCGCTTGGCCGCGTAGCGCGCCGCCATGCGCCTGCGCTTGTTATTCTTCTCGATCGCGCTCTTCTTCGCCATCGTTACCTCGCTCTGCCCGGCTATTGCCGGAACGGAAAGTTCATGGCGCTGAGCAGCGCCCGCGCCTCGTCGTCGGTCTCGGCGGTGGTACAGACCACCACGTCCATCCCCCAGATCTGATCGACTTTGTCGTAGTTGATCTCCGGGAAGACGATGTGCTCCTTGATCCCCAGCGCGTAATTGCCGCGCCCGTCGAAGCTCTTGACGTTCAGCCCGCGGAAATCGCGCTGACGCGGCAGCGCCACCGTGACCAGCCGGTCGAGGAACTCGTACATGCGCTGCCTGCGCAGCGTCACCTTGGCGCCGATGGGCATGCCCTCGCGCAGCTTGAACGTGGAAATCGACTTCCGCGCCCGCGTCACCACCGGCTTCTGCCCGGCGATCATCGCCAGATCGTCGGCGGCGGACTGGACCTTCTTGGAATCGGCCGTCGCCTCGCCCACCCCCATGTTCAGCACGATCTTGTCGATGCGCGGCACGGACAACAGGTTCTTGTAGCCGAACTGCTCGTTGAGCTTCGGCACCACGACATCGCGGTAAAACTGCTGCAGCCGCGGCTCGTAGCCGGAGCCGTTGGCCGACACTTCCTCAGCCATCGATAGTCTCTCCCGAACGCTTGGCGAAGCGTACCTTGCGGCCGTCCTCCAGCCGCTTGAATCCGATGCGCGTGGGCTTTCCTGAATCCGGGTCAGCCACCGCGATGTTCGACAAATGGATCGACGCCTCTTTGCGGACCAGCCCGCCTTCCTGCGCGGCGGTCTGGCGCTGATGGCGCGTCACCATGTTGATGCCGCGAACCAGGGCGCGCTCTTCCGCCGGCATCACCTTGATGACCTCGCCGGAACGGCCCTTGTCCTTCCCCGTCAGCACGACGACCTTGTCGCCCTTCCTGATGCGCGCGGCCATCACAGCACCTCCGGCGCGAGCGAGATGATCTTCATGTGGTTCCTGCCGCGAAGCTCGCGCGGGACCGGTCCGAAGATGCGCGTCCCGATCGGCTCCGCCTTGTTGTCGATCAGCACCGCGGCATTGCGGTCGAAGCGGATCACGCTGCCGTCGGCGCGGCGGATGTCCTTGGCGGTGCGGACCACGACCGCCTTCATGACATCGCCCTTCTTTACGCGGCCGCGCGGGATCGCCTCCTTCACGGAGACCACGATCACGTCCCCGACATGCGCGTATTTGCGCTTCGAGCCGCCCAACACCTTGATGCACTGCACGCGGCGCGCACCGGAATTGTCCGCGACATCGAGGTTCGTCTGCATCTGAATCATGGCGCGACGCCCTTCTTGTTATCTCGCGGACGGGCATGGCCCGCCGCTCATTGCCTCGATCACCCGGCCGATCCGGCCGGGACCTCCTCGCCGACGACGACCCACTTCTTCGACTTGGAGATCGGCCGGCTTTCCTGGATCACCACCCGGTCGCCGACCTTGTATCGGTTCTCCGGATCGTGAGCCTGGTACTTCTTGGTCCGCCGCACGGTCTTCTTGAGCAGCGGATGCGTGAAACGGCGCTCGACGTCGACCACGACGGTCTTGTCGGACTTGTCGCTGACGACGACGCCCTGTAGTTGCCTCTTCGGCATTCTTCTCTCCTCAGCCCTTCGCCGCGGCCGCGCGCTTCTGCGCTGCGATCGTCTTGACGCGGGCAATGTCGCGGCGGACCTCGCGGATGCGGGCCGTCTTCTCGAGCTGGCCGGTGGCCACCTGGAAGCGCAGGTTGAACTGCTCCTTCTTCAGGCTGGCGAGCTGATCGCTCAGCTCGTCGACGGTCTTCGTGCGCAGGTCCTCGGCCTTCATCGCGCTCACTCTCCGATACGGGTCACGACGCGGGTGCGCACCGGCAGCTTCGCGGCGCCGAGGCGCAGGGCCTCGCGCGCGGTCGCCTCGTTCACCCCGTCGACCTCGAACATGATGCGGCCGGGATGCACCCGGGCCGCCCAGAACTCCGGCGCGCCCTTGCCCTTGCCCATGCGGACCTCGGTCGGCTTCTTCGACACCGGCACGTCGGGGAAGATGCGGATCCATACGCGCCCGGCACGCTTCATCTGGCGCGTGATGGCGCGCCGCGCGGCCTCGATCTGGCGCGCCGTGACGCGCTCCGGGTCCAGTGCCTTCAGCCCGTAGGAGCCGAAGTTGAGGATCGTTCCGCCCTTGGCGGTCCCGTGGATGCGGCCCTTGTGGGCCTTGCGGAACTTGGTTCGCTTCGGTTGCAGCATCGTCTCGTCTCTCTAGCCGGCGGTGGACTGGCTGCGGCGCGTCGATTCCACGCCTTCCGTGGCCCGCTTCTCGGAGCCGAACGGGTCGTGCTCCAGGATCTCGCCCTTGAATATCCAGACCTTCACGCCGATCGTCCCGTAGGCCGTGTGCGCGGTGGCCTGCCCGTAGTCGATGTCGGCCCGGAGCGTGTGGAGCGGCACCCGCCCCTCGCGGTACCACTCGCCGCGCGCGATCTCCGCGCCGCCGAGGCGGCCGCCGCAGGCAATCCGGATGCCCTGCGCGCCAAGCCGCATGGCCGACTGCACGGCGCGCTTCATGGCGCGGCGGAAGGCGACGCGCCGCTCGAGCTGCTGCACGATCGACTGGGCGACGAGATGCGCGTCAATCTCCGGCTTGCGCACCTCCACGATGTTGAGGTGCACCTCCGAGCTCGTCATCGAGGCGACCTTGCGCCTCAGCTTCTCGATGTCGGCGCCCTTCTTGCCGATGACGATGCCCGGACGGGCCGTGTGGATCGTCACGCGGCACTTCCGGTGCGGACGCTCCACCACGATGCGCGAGACCGCGGCCTGCTTGAGGTCGGCCATCAGCGCGTCGCGGATCTTCACGTCCTCATGCAGGAGGTCGCCGTACTCGGTATCGTTGGCGTACCATCGCGAGTCCCAGGTCTTGTTGATGCCCAGGCGAAGGCCGACCGGATTGACTTTCTGTCCCATGCTTTGTCCTCAGGCCGTTTCTTCGACTTCGCGGACCACGACGGTCAGGTTGGAGAAGGGCTTCTGGATGCGGCCGACGCGGCCCCGCGCACGGGGCTGAAAGCGCTTCATCACCAGCGCCTTGCCGACATGCGCTTCCGCGACGACGAGGCTGTCCACGTCGAGTTGGTGGTTGTTCTCCGCATTGGCAATGGCGCTCTGCAGCGTCTTTTTGACCGCACCGGCGATGCGCTTGCGCGAAAACTCCAGGTCGGCCAGCGCGGTGGCGACCTTCTTGCCGCGGATCAGCTGCGCCACGAGATTGAGCTTCTGCGGGCTGGTGCGGACCATGCGCAGCACGGCCTTCGCCTCGTTGTCCTTGAGCACCCGCTCGCGTTTGGGCTTGCCCATCGTCAGCTTCTCCTGGCCCTCTTGTCCGCCGCATGGCCGTAGAAGGCCCGCGTCGGCGCGAACTCACCGAACTTGTGGCCGATCATGTCCTCCGTCACGAGCACGGGGATGTGCTTGTGGCCGTTATAGACGCCGAAGGTCAGGCCCACGAACTGGGGCAGGACCGTGGAGCGCCGGCTCCAGATCCTGATGACGTCGTTGCGGCCGGAATTCCTCGCCTTCTCCGCCTTCTGGAGGAGATAGCCGTCGAAGAACGGGCCTTTCGAGACTGAGCGCGTCACTGTTCTCTCCTGTTCCTGCCTCAGCGTCCCTTGCGGGCGTGCCGCGAGCGCAGGATATACTTCGAGGTACCCTTGTTGGAGCGGGTCCGCTTGCCCTTGGTCGGCTTGCCCCAGGGGGTGACCGGATGCCGTCCGCCGCTGGAGCGGCCTTCGCCGCCGCCATGCGGGTGATCGATCGGGTTCATCGCCACGCCGCGCACCGAGGGGCGCCTGCCGAGCCACCGGCTGCGGCCGGCCTTGCCGAGGCTGACATTGCCGTGGTCGGGATTGGAGACCGCGCCCACGGTCGCCATGCAGCCGCCATGCACGAGCCGCTGCTCGCCGGAGTTCATCCTGAGGATGGCGTAGCCCTGGTCGCGGCCGACGAGCTGGACGTAGGTGCCCGCAGCGCGGGCCAGCTGGCCGCCGCGCCCCATCTTGAGCTCCACGTTATGCACGATCGTGCCGACCGGAATGGAGCGGAGCGGCATGGCATTGCCGGGCTTCACGTCGACCTGCCGGCCGGAAACGACGGTGTCGCCCACGGTGAGGCGCTGCGGCGCCAGGATGTAGGCAAGCTCGCCGTCCTGGTAGCGGATGAGCGCGATGAACGCCGACCGGTTCGGATCGTACTCGAGCCGCTCCACCTTGGCCGGCACGTCGAGCTTCTGGCGCCGGAAGTCCACGATGCGGTAGGCGCGCTTGTGCCCGCCGCCGCGGCGGCGCGCCGTCTGGCGGCCGAGATTGTTGCGTCCGCCGGACTTGGAGAGCCCCTCGGTGAGCGTCTTGACCGGCTTGCCCTTCCACAGATGCGCGCGGTCTACCAGCGTCAGCTGGCGCCGGCCCGGCGTGGTGGGATTGTATGTCTTCATCGGCATGGGATGCTCACAGCCCCGTCGTCACGTCGATGGACTGGCCTTCGGCCAGCGTCACGACCGCCTTCTTGTAGCTCTTCTGCTTGCCCGCGATCCCGCGGAAGCGCTTGGTCTTGCCCTTGCGGTTCAGCGTGTTCACCGCGGCCACCTTGACGTTGAAAAGCGCCTCGACCGCCGCCTTGATCTCGGGCTTGGTGGCCTTCTCAGCCACGCGGAACACGACCTTGCCGTGCTCCGACGCGTAGGTCGACTTCTCGGTGATCACCGGCGCGATGATCGTGTCGTAGTGTCTAAGATCCGCCATTGAGCCGCTCCTCCAGCGCTTCCAGCGCGGCCTTGGACAGAACCAGCGTGTTCCGCCGCAGGATGTCGTAGACGTTGATGCCCTGCACCGGCAGCACGTCGAGGTTGGGGATGTTGCGCGCCGCACGGCCGAAATTCGTGTCGATCTCGGCGCCCCCGATGATCAACGCATTGGAGATGCCGAGCCCGTTGAGCTGCGCAACCAGCCCCTTGGTCTTCATCTCGCTCGCCGCGAGGTCGTCTATCACGATGAGCGCTTCCGCCCTCGCCTTGGCCGACAGGGCATGCCTGAGCGCCAGCGCGCGCACGCGCTTGGGCAAGCCGATCGCATGGTCGCGCATGCTCGGCCCGAACGCCTTGCCGCCACCGCGGAACTGCGGTGCGGCGGCATTGCCGTGGCGGGCGTGGCCGGTCCCCTTCTGCCGGTACATCTTCTTCGACGTGGCGCGCACGTCGCTGCGCTGCTTCGAGGCATGCGTGCCCCGACGCCGCTTCAGGAGCTGCCAGCGCACCATGCGCTGCAGGATGTCCTGCCGCGGCTCCAGGCCGAACACGGCGTCGGAGAGGGTGACAGTCCCCGCCGAGCCGCCGGCGAGAGTCTTGACGTTGAGCTCCATCAGGCCTCTCCACCCTGTTCGGCGGTCTCCGCCGGTGCGGCCCCCGCGCCGCCGTCGCGGGCACGCAGCGCCGCGGGCATTGGCGCACCCTGGGGCGCCGCCTTCTTCACCGCGTCGCGTACCAGCAGCCAGCCGCCCTTGGCGCCCGGCACCGCGCCCTTGACCAGGATCACGCCCTGGTCGGGGTCCGTGCGGACGACCTGGAGGTTCTGCGTGGTAACGCGCTCGTCGCCGAGATGCCCGGCCATCTTCTTGCCCTTGAAGACCTTGCCGGGGTCCTGGCGCTGACCGGTCGAGCCGTGCGCGCGGTGCGAGACCGAGTTGCCGTGGGTCGCGCGGCCGCCGCCGAAATTGTGCCGCTTTATCACGCCGGCGAAGCCCTTGCCGATCGAGGTGCCGGTCACGTCGACGAACTGGCCGGGCACGAAGTGCTCCGCCGTGATCTCGGCGCCGACGTCGATCAGGTTCTCGGGGCTCACGCGGAACTCCGCGACCGTGCGCTTCGGCTCGACCTGGGCGCTGGCGAAGTGGCCGCGCAGCGCCTTCGGCGTGTTCTTCACCTTGCGCGTGCCCGCGCCGAGCTGCACGGCGGTGTAGCCGTCCTTCTCCGCGGTACGCTGAGCGACCACCTGGCAATTATCCACGCGCAGCACCGTCACCGGCACGTGCTCGCCGGCTTCGGTGTAGACGCGGGTCATCCCCAGCTTCCGTGCAATCACGCCTGAACGCATGATCTTCCTGCCTCGTGAGGGCTATCGCCCTAAAGCTTGATCTCCACATCGACGCCCGCCGCCAGGTCGAGCTTCATCAGCGCGTCGACCGTCTGCGGGGTGGGCTCGATGATGTCGAGCAGCCGCTTGTGGGTCCGGATCTCGAACTGCTCCCGGCTCTTCTTGTCGACGTGCGGCGAGCGGTTCACGGTGAACTTCTCGATCCGGCTCGGCAGCGGTATCGGCCCGCGCACCTGTGCGCCCGTCCGCTTGGCCGTGGAGACGATCTCAGCGGTCGACGAATCGAGCACGCGGTGATCGAACGCCTTGAGGCGGATGCGGATGTTCTGTCCGTTCATTTCCTATGTGCCCTTCAAGAGGACGGGCGCGGCGGATGGCCACCGCGCCCTTCCCGGCTACTCCAGTATTGACGCCACGATGCCGGCGCCGACGGTGCGGCCGCCCTCGCGGATGGCGAAGCGAAGCTTCTCCTCCATGGCGATCGGCACGATCAGCGATACCGTCATCTCCACGTTATCGCCGGGCATGACCATCTCCGTCCCCTCCGGGAGCTCCACCACGCCGGTGACGTCGGTGGTGCGGAAATAGAACTGCGGGCGATAGTTGGTGAAGAACGGCGTATGCCGGCCGCCCTCCTCCTTCGTAAGGATGTAGGCCTCGGCCTTGAACTTGGTGTGCGGCGTCACCGAGCCGGGCTTGCA
>CAZMJQ010000339.1:0-2786 GCA_964566475.1 uncultured Propylenella sp.
GCCCACGCATCGAGATCGAGCGCGAGCCGCCGGTGCTTCTCCTCGAAGAAGGGCAGTTCCATGTGCGAGGGGAACATGATGCGCTTGAGGCTCGCATCGGCCTTGTCGGCGGCCGTCTTGTTCATCGCGTCATGACCTCCCCGCCGGCGACGACGCGGCCTGCCCGATGACGCCGGCCGAAACCGGCAAGCAGGACTTGGTGCCGGCTTTCGCAAGTCGGTACGTCAAACCCTCTGCACCATCATTCTCCGGCGAAGCGAGGCGGAGACCCGACAACCCAGAGCGTGTGGCCCTGGGTCCTCGGGTGGAGCTGCGCTCGCCCGAGGATGACAACCCTGCGCATCCGCTTCGATGGTTCAGCAACTAATCGCCCGCGAAGACCGGCTTTTCCTTAGCCATGAATGCACGGTAGGCGCGGCGGAAATCCTCCGTGTACATGCAGATGGTCTGCGCCTGCGCTTCCGCCTCGATCGCCTCGGGAATGCTCATCGACCATTCCTGCTGAAGCATCTTCTTGGTCATCGCATGCGCGAAGAAAGGACCGTGCGCCAGCCGATGCGCCGTATCATGCGCCTTCTCGGCAAGCTCCTCCGGCTCGCACAGGCCATTGAAGTAGCCCCACCGCTCGCCTTCCTCGCCGCCGAGCGAGCGGCCGGTATAGAGGAGCTCCGACGCGCGGCCCTGGCCTATGATGCGCGGTAGAATGGCGCAAGCGCCCATATCGCACCCGGCAAGCCCGACGCGGACGAAGAGGAATGCGGTCTTGCTGCGCGCGGTGCCGTAGCGGAAGTCGGCCGCCATCGCCAGGATGGCGCCCGCGCCTGCGCAGACCCCGTCGACCGCGGCGATGATCGGCTGCGGGCATTCCCGCATCGCCTTGACGACGTCGCCGGTCATGCGCGCGAACTCCAGCACCTCGACGATCTTGGCGTCCGTCAGCGGCCCGATGATGTCCTTGACGTCGCCGCCGGAGCAGAAATTGCCTTCGGCACCGGTGATGACGACGCTCTTGACCTCGTCGATATAGGTGAGGTCGCGGAAGAGATCGCGCAGCTCGGCATAGCTCTCGAGCGTCAGGGGGTTCTTGCGCTCCGGGCGGTTCAGGGTGATCGTCGCGACTCTGTCCTTCACATCCCACTTGAAGTGGCGGGGCTGAACATCGCTCACAGGAATTCGCGTAAACATTCGGGCCCGGCTCATCGTCTTGTTGATGCTGCGGGATCGTATATGCGACCGGAAGGCCGCGATCCATGCTCAAAGCTATATGAACGGCCATTAAACTGGCAAGCCTGAAAAGTTGCTTGCCCCGATTCCAGAATGCCCCCACATCCGCCTGAAAGCGCCCCCGTATTGACTGACCGTTTGAATCGCTGGATAAGGCCAAACGTTTATGACCATTCAATTGAGTGAGGCATGTTCGAGACCTCCTGGCAACGCTCGCATTCGCTCGCCGTCGTGCGGCTCAACCGCCCACCTGCGAACGCGTTGGGCCCCGGCCAGGTGCAAGAGCCGTCTATGCCGGCGCGAAGGGCGCGGTGATCGCCTTCACCAAATCGCTGGCGCGGGAGATGGCGCGCTACTCGATCAACGTGAACTGCGTCTGTCCCGGCCCGACCGACACGCCCCTCTTCCACGCCAACCCCGAGAAGCTGAACGAGGCGCTGGTGCGCGCCATCCCGTTCCGCCGCGTCGCCCGGCCGGAGGAGATCGCCGGACCCGTTGCATTCTTCGCTGCCGACGAGGCAAGCTACACAACGGGTCAGATTCTTAGTGTCAGCGGCGGCCTCACGATGGCGGGCTGACGGCAGGCGGGTCGGCAGCATGAGTGAAGTCCTTCTGGAGCGTCCAAGCGAGGGCGTGGCAATCGTCCGGCTGAACCGGCCGGACGTTCGCAACGCCCTCAACATGGCGACACGCCGGCTTGTGTCGTCGCACTTCGCCGCTCTCTCCGACGATCCCGACGTCCGCTGCATCGTCATAACCGGCAACGAGAAGGCGTTCGCGGCCGGCGCCGACATCCGCGAGATGGCGGAATTGGGGCCGGTCGAGGTGATGCAGCGCAACACGCATCTCCTGTGGCGCGTCGTCGCTTCCTGCCCCAAGCCGGTGATCGCGGCCGTCAACGGCTTCGCGCTCGGCGGCGGCTGCGAGCTTGCAATGCACGCGGACATCATCATCGCCGGCGAAGGCGCCGTCTTCGGTCAGCCGGAAGTCCGGGTTGGTATCATACCGGGCTCGGGAGGCACGCAGCGCCTGATGCGCGCGGTCGGCAAGTTCAAGGCCATGAAGATCGTGCTGACCGGCGAGCCGATCTCCGCCGCGGAGGCGGAACGGATCGGCCTCGTGAGCGAGGTCGTCCCCGATCAGGATGTCCTGAAGCGGGCACTGGAGCTGGCGGAGAAGATCGCGAAGCTTCCCCCGCTCGCCGTGGCGCAGATCAAGGAGGTGATGCTCGCCGGGGCGGACGCGCCGCTCTCGGCGGGGCTCGCCATGGAGCTGAGGGCGAACCAGCTCCTCTTCGCATCCGAGGACCAGAAGGAAGGCATGCGCGCCTTCCTGGAGAAGCGTCCGCCGTCCTTCAAGGGGCGATAGATAATATCGCGAGGTAGAGGGTTGTCATCCTCGGCCGAGCGCAGCGAGACCCGACGACCCAGGGGCAGATCGCTCTGGGTTCTCGGGTCTTCGCTTCGCTCGCCCGAGAATGACGGAGCAGATGATTGACTCACCTATTCCCCTGCTTTCTCGTCAATCGGGCGTGAGCAGAGACACTCCCAGCTGCGCCCGCC
>CAZMJQ010000340.1:0-5808 GCA_964566475.1 uncultured Propylenella sp.
CCTCATGCCGCGCTACGAGCTCACCGCCGATTCCGACGTCCGCAAGGCGACCGCGACCTTGGAGGAGGAAGGCTTTCGCGTTCGGACGATCTTTGCGCCCACGCTGGAGCTCGGGGGCGCGCTGCACTGCCTGACCGCCTCCGTCTATGTCTAGTGCTGTGTCTCCAACCTTTGACGCCCTGAAGGGCACGTCCCGCTCTCCCTCTTGCGTCATCCTCGGCCGAGCGCAGCGAGAGCCGACGACCCAGGGGCCGCACGCTGTGGGTCCTCGGGTCTGCGCTTCGCTTCGCCCGAGGATGACGGCGCTTGGGGGCGCCTTATGTCAGCGACACAACACTAGCCTCGGCGGCGTCGAGCGCTACCGCAAGTCGTTTACTCAGCCGCCGTTACTGCTTCCAAGTCGCTCCAGAGCTTTTGCACCTTGGCGCAAGTTATTGCGTGGCCGCAGAATTCGGCACCAGCTCTTGTTCGGCCAGCAATACTGACCATTCTGATGTGGTGATGCGCTCGACGGCAGAAGCTCAAGACGTTTCGTCTGTGCCAAGAGCCATCGGCGCGCTTGTCTCTTTCGGGTGCGTTCGATAAGCTTCCAGGAAGCCCGCCGGCAGAGGTGTCACTCCGCGGCCGGCAACGCACAGGGGAAAGCCATGAGATCATCGCGCAAGATCACGTCGGCGCTCGCGCTAGCGACGGCAGCGTTCGTCTCGGCACCGGTGGTGACCGGGATCGGAACGCCTGCGCGTGCCGACACCCGGCGCCGCGTAGAGAGTGGGACGACGCCGTTGTGGTGGATCGAGCACAAGCTCTCGGAGATATCGGGCCAGGGCGGCGGCGCCCTGACGGATGTCCGACGGAGGGTGGCGAATGAGCTGCGCCGCACCGAGCTCCGCGTCGGAAATTCGCTCAGCGAGCTGAAGAACACCGCCACGGAAGCCCGGCGCACCACGACGGAGGCATTCGCGAGCGCCGTCAGCGAGGTGGGCCGCCGGACGAGCCTCCCGGGGCTGAGCCACGTTTCCTCGAACTAGCGCTGTCGGCCGGCCGGGATCGCAGCGACCGCCTCTTCGGCGGCTCGCGCCGTAGAGGCGGGGCCGCGTAACGCGCGGCCTCCAGTGTGTCCGCGTGTGCCCTGGACATTCCCGCCCCTGCGGGGCTTGAATCCCGCAAGAGCAATGTCCAGGAACGACGCGTGAGCAGAAGAAGAGTCGAGGCCGCCCCGGCGCGGGTGCCGGAGATCGTCCCGGCGCGCGGCGGCGAGCCCTACCTCCTCCCCTATCATGGCGTGCTGCCGGCATTCGCCGCGCCGCCTGAACATTGCGGCGCCGACGCGGCGGTGCTCGGCCGCGCCACGATCGGCCGCAACGCCCGCCTCGGGACCTCCTGCGTCATCCGCGCCGACGGGAATTTTGTGACGGCCGGCGACGACTTCGCCCTCGGCGACCGGTCCACCATCCACATCGAGCACGACCGCCTGCCGGCGATCGTCGGCGACCGCGTCGCCATCGGCATGAATGCCGTGGTGCATGCGTGCACGGTCGGGAGCGACGTGGTGGTCGGGGACGGCGCGGTGGTGCTCGACGCCTCGGAGGTTCCGGACAACGTTGTGATCGAAGCGGGCGCCGTCGTCTTCCCGCGCTCGCGGCTGGAAGGCGGCAAGCTCTATGCCGGCGTGCCCGCGAAGCCGGTGCGCGCCCTGAACGAGGGCGAGGTGGCGGAGCGCGCCGCGCTCATCCGCCAGCGTGTGGGCGCAACGCCCGGCTCCGCCCGCGCGCTTGCCGACGGCGACATCCACGAAAGCGTCTTCGTGGCGGCTACCGCGCGGCTGCGCGGGCGCATATCCGCCGCGAAGGACGCCTCGATCTGGTTCGGCTGCGAGCTCGATGCCGGCGAAGGCGAGATCGTCATCGGCGAGAACGCCAACATCCAGGACAACACGCTGATCCGCTGCCGCCCCGGCAAGCGCTTCCTCATCGGCCCGGACGCCACCATCGGCCACAACGTGACGCTCGGCGACTGCACCGTTGGCGCGCGGACGCTGATCGGCATCGGGAGCGTCGTCGCCGACGGCACGATCGTAGAGGACGATGCGTTCCTTGCCGCCGGAGCGGTGACGAGGGAAGGCCAGGTGCTGGAGGGCGGCTGGCTCTGGGGCAAGCGCCCGGCCGTGAAGATCGCGCCGCTCGACGCGGCGAAGCGGGAGGTTATGACGACGATCCCGCCGCTCTATGTCGGCTACGCCCGCACGTTCGACGCGGAGCAGCGCGG
Organism: uncultured Propylenella sp.; assembly: GCA_964566475.1. Lineage (GTDB taxonomy): Bacteria > Pseudomonadota > Alphaproteobacteria > Rhizobiales > Afifellaceae > DASWJZ01. Next base: position 2,266 of record CAZMJQ010000340.1, read on the forward strand.
CCGGGGGTAGTATGCCGCCAAGCGCTGCGGCCGCAGTCTCGCGACTGCGGCCGCCCCGGTTGCCCCACTCCCCCAGGAAGGTCAGGCAGCCAAGCTCCCGTGCATCTCTCCCAGCGCCGCGCGGTCGCGCAGCACGATCTGGCGAGCCGCCGGTATGGAGATGATCCCGTCGCGCTCCAGCTGCGTGAGCGTGCGCGACACCGTCTCGATCGTCAGGCCGAGATAGTCGGCGATGTCCTGGCGGGACATGGGCACCCTCACGTCGAAGACGGAGGAAAGCCGTTCGGCGAGCTCCAGCAGGAAGGCGGCGATCCGTTCCTGTGCGTTCTTGCGGCCAAGCAGCAGCATGTGGTGCTGCGCCTGCCGAAGGTGGTCCAGGGTCTGGTTCCAGAGCTGCGTTGCCAGTCCGGGCTGCCGTGCCGCCTCGGCCATGAGGGCGCTGCGCTTGACCAGCAGCGCTTCGCAGTCGGTGACGGCCTCGGCCGAGAAGAGGTGCACTTCACCGGCTTCCAGCCCGAACGTGTCCCCCGGGAGATAGAAGGCGCTGATCTGCCGCCGCCCGTCGCTCATCAGCTTCGAGAGGCGCACTGCCCCGGCGACCATGCGGTAGACGTAATCGGCCGACTCGTCCTCGCCGAAGATCTCCGAGTTCCGGGCAAAGCGCATACGCGTGCCCATCCTGTCGAAAGCATTCTCCGCCGAGCAATCTCCGGCCTTCGTCTTTCCGGTGAAGGGAACGACTTTCGCCATCGCCGGCCCGCTTTGCCAATGGAGCATGGTTTAGCCCTCCAATCTCGCTGACGATTGGGATAAAGGGGGCAGCGGGAACGAGAAATTCGGGTTCTTCCCCTACGTGAAAGTACGGAGGCGCGCCCCGGCGGGGACGATGGCAAACGAAACGACCGCAACGCGGCAACCGGTCTCCCGGGCATCCCGATTTCCGGCGTCGCAGGGGGCTCTCTTCAACTACGTTATCGGCCTTGCCGCCGTCCTCGCGGCCTTCCTCGTCCGCCTCTTCCTCGAGCCGGCGCTGCAGGGCGAGGCGCCGTTCCTGTTCTTCGCGGCCGCCGTACTGGTCGCGGGAGCGGTGGGAGGGCTCAGCCCGGGCCTTGCCGCGACGGCCGCCGGCGCGGTGCTCGGATCGACCTTCGTGCCCGAGTTCGACCGGAGCCAGCTCGTCGGCCTCGCCGTGTTCCTCGTGATCGGGATCGGGATCGCCGGCTTCGGAGAATGGCTGCATCGCGCGCGGCGGGAGGTCATTTCGGCCACCGCGGATGCGAACGCGCGCGCCGCGCACCTGCGCTCGATCCTGGACACGGTTCCGGAGGCCATGATCGTGATCGACGAGAAGGGCCTCATGCAGTCCTTCTCAAGCGCGGCGGAGCGTCTCTTCGGCTACGCCCCCGAAGAGGTGGTAGGCCAGAACATCAAGATGCTGATGCCCTCGCCCTATCGCGAGCAGCACGACGGTTACGTCGAACGCTACCTTGCGACGGGCGAACGGCGGATCATCGGGATCGGACGCGTTGTGGTGGGCGAGCGGCGCGACGGCTCGACCTTCCCGATGGAGCTCGCCGTCGGCGAGATGCGCTCCGGCGACCGGCGCTACTTCACCGGCTTCATCCGCGACCTGACGGAGCGGCAGCAGACGGAGGCGCGGCTGCAGGAGCTGCAGAGCGAGCTCGTGCACATATCGCGCCTCACCGCCATGGGGGAGATGGCCTCCGCCCTCGCGCACGAGCTCAATCAGCCTCTCTCCGCCATCGCCAATTACCTGAGAGGCTCGCAGCGCCTCCTCGCCGCCCGCTCCGATCCGGAGACGGAGCGGCTGCGCGGCGCGCTCGACAAGGCGTCCGAGCAGGCGCTGCGCGCCGGCGAGATCATCCGCCGGCTGCGCGATTTCGTCGCGCGCGGCGAGACCGAGATGCAGGTCGAGAGCCTCGGCAAGCTGGCGGAGGAGGCAAGCGCTCTGGCACTGGTCGGCGCCAAGCAGCACGGGGTACGCGTGCGCTTCAATCTCGATCCGAAGGCCGACCTCGTCTATGCCGACAAGGTGCAGGTGCAGCAGGTGCTGCTCAACCTGTTGCGCAACGCCATCGAGGCGATGGCGGAGAGCGACTCCCCGCGGCGCGATCTGTTGATCGCGACGAGGGCCGCGGGCAACGAGATGGTGGAAGCGAGCGTGAGCGATACCGGCCCCGGCATAGCCCCCGAGATCGCGGCGAAGCTGTTTCAGCCGTTCGTCACCACGAAGAAGCATGGCATGGGCGTCGGGCTGTCGATATCGCGCACGATCATGGAGGCTCATGGGGGCACGCTGCGGGTGGAGCCCAATCCGGGCGGCGGGTGCATCTTCCGCCTCACCCTGCGCGCCGGCACGACAAGGGAGGCGGAAGATGGCGGCTGAGGCGATGGTCCACGTCATCGACGACGACGAAGCCGTACGCGAATCGCTGAGCTTCCTCCTGGACACGGCGGGCATGGCGTGCCGCGTCTACGAGTCGCCGCTCCCCTTCCTCGACGCGCTGCCGCTCGAGGGGCCGGCTTGCGTGGTGACCGACGTGCGCATGCCCGGGATGACGGGCATCGATCTCCTCAACCGCCTGCGCGAGGACGGGCATCAGGTCCCCGTCGTCGTGATCACCGGGCACGGCGACATCGCCCTTGCCGTGGAGGCGATGAAGCTCGGCGCCGCCGACTTCCTGGAGAAGCCGTTCGACGACGAGGCGCTGCTCAATGCCGTGCGCGAGGCGGTCGCGCGGCACGGCTCGTCGGAACGGGCGGGCCGGGATCGCGCGGCAGCGACAGAGCGGCTCGCCACGCTCTCCACGCGCGAGCGCCAGGTGCTTGACGGGCTCGTCGCCGGCCTGCCCAACAAGACCATCGCCTACGATCTCGGCATCAGTCCCCGCACGGTCGAGGTCTACCGCGCCAACCTCATGACGAAGATGAAGGCGTCGAGCCTGTCGGAGGTGGTGCGCATGGCTCTCGTCGCGGACGGCATCTCCGGCTGAAGCCTTGCCGGCCGCGGGCGTTCCCGCGCTTGAGCGAGATCAATGCTTTCCCTTGCGTCGCGGTGCATCTGCCGGCGACGCGGAAGAAGGCCATGCCGGCGCCGATGACAAGCAAAGCAATCGAGGCGAGGAAGCCGGTGGTGTTCGTGATCGACGACGATCAGGCGCTGCGCGGCGCGCTTGCCTTCGCGCTGGAGCTCGAAGGCTTCGCCGTATCGGACTTCGCCAGCGGCGGCGATTGCCTCGCTGCCGGGGTCCTGCCGCCGTCCGGCTGCCTGGTCATCGACTACAAGCTCCCCGACATGACGGGGCTCGATCTGCTCGACATGCTGCGGCGCCGCGGCGTGAGCCTGCCCGCCATCCTCATCACCAGCCACCCCTCCGAGAGCCTCCGCCGCAGCGCCGCCGCGGCGAGCCTGCCGATCGTCGAGAAGCCGCTCCTCGGCGACAGCCTGCTCGACGCCATCCGCAATTCCGTCTCGGCAGCGGACGCGCGCCTGCGCTGAGGCCGCCGCCTCGGGCGGCTGCG
>CAZMJQ010000341.1:0-3404 GCA_964566475.1 uncultured Propylenella sp.
CATCAGAGGACGGGTTGGGGAGCGCCGCGCCACCTCCTTGAAGCCGGCGACCGTGAAGACCGACGCGATGCCGTGGAACCCTTCGCCCCACATGAGCTTGCGCGCGGGCTCGATCGGGCAGGCCTCGACCACGCGCGCGCCCTCCTTTGCGGCATAGCGCAACGCGCCGTCTAGCAACACCCGCATGAGCCCCTCCCCGCGGTGCCCGGCGCGTATATAGAAGCAGCTCACCGCCCACACGCCTTCGGTATCATCGAGCGGGGCGGCGACGCGGGAGCGGTTGAGGCGCGGCAGCGTCTCGCGCGGCCCGATGGCGCACCAGCCGACCGCCATGCCGCGTGAATAGGCGAGCACGCCGGGCGGCTGTCCGGCCTCGACGATGGCGCGGAAGCGGTCGCGCTTCTCGGCCCGCGGAACCGCCTCCCACTCGGCGCGCGGCATGCGCCACCACATGCACCAGCATCCGGTGCTGGCGCCGCGTTCGGGCCCGAAGAGATCGACGAGGTCGTCCCAGCGGTCGGGGGTCAGCGGGTGAATTGCGGGCGCAGGCATTCGAGGTCCCTACGGATGTATATCACTTGCGCCTGCCACGCGCGTATGAGGCAAGTGGCGTGAAGAGGAGCCCCGCGAAGGGCCGCTACTTCCGCGCCTTCTCGTAACGCGCCCGCGTCTCCTCGTTGGGCGGATAGAGGCCCGGAAGCGGCACGTCCTTCGCCACCTCGCCCATGATCCACTCCTCCAGCCGCTCCTGCTCGGCGGCGGCAGCGGCGACCTCCGCGGCGATCGCCTGCGGGATGACCACGGCGCCGTCGCCGTCGGCCACGATCACGTCGTCGGGGAAGACGGCGACTCCCCCGCAGCCGACCGGCTCCTGCCAGCCGACGAAGGTGAGGCCGGCGACCGATGGCGGCGCGGCCGTTCCGGCGCACCAGATCGGCAGCCCCGTCGCCTCCACGCCGGCAAGGTCGCGCACCACGCCGTCCGTCACCAGCGCGGCGACGCCGCGCTTCGCCATGCGGGCGCAAAGGATGTCGCCGAAGATGCCGGCGTCGGTGACGCCGCGGGCATCGACCACCGCGACGGCGCCCTCCGGCATCGCCTCGATGGCCCCGCGCGTCGATTTCGGCGACGACCAGGATTCCGGCGTCGCAAGGTCCTCCCGCGCCGGCACGAACCGCAGTGTGAACGCCGGGCCGACGACGCGCGTGCCGCGGGCGGCGCCAAACGGCATCGGGCCGCGCATCCAGGTGCGGCGGATTCCCTTCTTCAGAAGCACGGTGGTGATGGTGGCGGTGGAGGCGCCGGCAAGCGCCGCGATGGTGGCTGGATCGAGCGTCATGACCCTGTCGGTAGCAGCCGGGCCGCTTGAAGGGAACTGCTCCGGATCGCCGTTAACACAGTATCAAGCACGTCGATTTATCTCTTCTTCACTGCGTGCGGTTCCGGAGTCTCTCGTATGCGTCGTGGCGTTGGTGAGTGGAGCGGGTTGCGCCGCTTGGCGGGGTCGCCCGCAGGCATGGGCGTCGTGCTGGCCCTGATCGGCCTGATGACCTGGACGTCCCTGTCGATCTGGGGCGGCCTGACGAGTGCCGAGGAGAGCTTCCGCCTGCGCGAAGCGTGGGACACGCAGCCCTACTTCTACGTCGGGCTGCCGATCATGTCGCTCGCCGTGGCCGCGGCAGCCTTCGTCCGGCCGGAGCGTCCCTGGCGCTGGGCGCTGTGGCTCGTGGGCGGACACCAGGTCGGCGTTGTCCTGGTTGGTGTCGGCATGCAGTCGGCGCCGAGTCTCCTCGTTCTGACGATCATCCTCGCCATCCTGTTTGCCGTCTTCTTCGCCGTGCCGGCGATGCTCGGCGCCATGGCTGCACGGGCGTTCGAGGAACGGGCGTACTGAGGCTCGCCGCGAAGCGCACAGGAAGCCTCACCGCCGCACTTTCGCGCGCCGGAAGACTCGAACTTCCACACTTAGGTCGAGATCAGCCCAGCGCTGGTCAGCGGTCACGGCCGGAAGCTTCTCTCGCTCCGCGAGCGCCAAACAACAACGATCGCCTAAGGACAGGCCGCGCGACTTCACCTCTTGCCATAGTGTCCCCGCGCGCCGCGCCAAAACTGCATCGAGATCGATGACCTGATAGGATAAGCCGAGCACAAGTTCCAACGCGCGCTCCGGCGGCGCCCCCTTGCGAACAAGCACGGTGATCACCTCGGCTTCATTTGCGACGCTGACCAGCGATCGCGGCATGACAGCGGCAATCGAGTCTCCGCCAGGTTCCGCAAGGAGAACGGCAAGGATTGCCGACGTATCCAGCACCGCATCAGCCATCACCAAGCTCATCGGCGACCTCTTCGCGCCGCATGGCGAACAATTCTTCAATCAGGTCGACGTCGGCCGGAATCATTTCTCGAACCATCCGCTGCGCACGCTTGATCCCCATCTCGGGGCTGATAAGCCGCAGCTCGCCGTCGACCATGCGCGCCATCAGACGATCGCCCTCTTTGACCTGCATCGCCTTGCGATAGACCGCAGGGATCACCACCCGGCCTCCCGGGCCGAGCGTCACGTCGAGGCGTTCCGGGACGGCCGGTGCCCAGTCCTTCTGGTCTTCCGCAAAACCGCCTGGCGACTTCCTTCGGGGCATGACATTCTCCATGTCTGCCATATCTTCTTATTTATGGCATATCTCACCGAGAATGTCATGTTCCATATCAGCTAGCCAGGTCAGCGCCTGAAGGTACTGTTGCGCACCGGGACGCTGGGGTGGCGCCGTTGCACCCGAATTTTGGTGGGAGCGTGTCGAATCGCAGGTGCGTGCGTCGTCATGTCGTCAGAACTGCGAGAAACGCACGAGATGGAGAGGAGAAACCCCATGTTCCGCGCGGCCCCGATTGCGGCGATGCTGCTTCTCACCAGCCCCGCCCTCGCCCAGGGGCAGCCCGAAGGCGACCGGGTCGAGGTGAACGGAATGCAGATGTACTACGAGGTTTCCGGAGAGGGCGATCCGCTGATCGTGCTCCACGGCGCCTACATGAACATCCCGACGATGGGCGCGATCATCTCCAGGCTCGCCGAGACTCACCGGGTCTATGCGCTCGAGTTCCAGGGCCACGGCCGCACCACCGACATCGACCGGCCGATCACCTACCAGAACCTGGCGGACGACGTGGCCGCCTTCATGGGCGCCGTCGGCCTCGAGAAGGCCGACGTCTTCGGCTATTCCATGGGCGCCGGCGCCGGCCTGCAGCTCGCAATCCGCCACACTGAAAGGGTGAACAAGCTCGTCGCGGCCTCGGTGGCCTACGATCTCGAGGGCTGGCAGCCGGCGTTCCGGGAGTTCATCCCGCAGATGACGGTGGAGATGATGCTCGAGATGCCGTTCGCCGAGGATTACCGCGAGCTCGCCGCC
>CAZMJQ010000342.1:0-15455 GCA_964566475.1 uncultured Propylenella sp.
TCTGGTATGTCGCCGCCGTGGCGCTCAACGCGCCGTTCCAGCAGCGGCTCGACCGGCGGCTCGACGTGCCGCCGACGAATGTGGAGTTCATCGCCTCCACGCTGAGCCAGCCGAAGCCGACGCTGCCCGCGCCGCACCAGGTGGCGGCCTATCTCTACGACGCCATCTTCGTCGCCAAGCCGGGAAGCAGCTCAAGCCTCCTCTTCCATGCCCGGGTGACGCTGTCCTCCACGCTGCTCGGCTTCCTTATGGGAACCGCGCTCGGCATCGCGATCGCGGTGCTGATCGTGCACTCGCGCACGCTCGACAAGAGCCTGATGCCCTGGGTGATCGCGTCGCAGACCGTCCCGATCCTGGCGATCGCGCCGATGGTCATCGTGGTGCTGGCCGCAATCGGCGTCACCGGAGTCCTGCCGAAGGCGGTGATCTCCACCTACCTCTCCTTCTTCCCGGTCGCGGTCGGCATGGTGAAGGGCTTCCGCTCGCCCGACCCGATGCACCTGGACCTGATGCGCACCTACAGCGCCAGCGCCTGGCAGGTGTTCTGGAAGCTCAGGGTTCCCGCATCGCTGCCGTTCCTCTTCGCGTCCATGAAGGTGGCGATCGCCATCAGCCTGGTCGGCGCCATCGTGGCCGAGCTGCCGACGGGCGCGTCGGCGGGGATCGGCTCGCTGCTCCTCTTCGGCTCGTACTACAGCAACACCATCCAGATGTGGGGCGCGCTTGTCGCGGCGTCCGTCATGGCCGCCGTCCTGGTGACCGTCGTGGGAATGGCGCACCGGCTTGCCCTGCAACGCATGGGGAGCGCGCCGTGAGCGATACGCGTAATCCGCATGGAGCCCCCGGGTCCGGCCGTCGGCCGGCCCGAGGACAGGCTGCGCGTAATGCGGGAGCGCCGGTGCGAGAGGAGACGCCGTCCCGGATTGCGCGCCTTCGGCGCTCCATCCAGGCTACGGAGGAGGCGCCGTGATCGAACGGCCGTCGCAGCTCCTCTATCCGGCGGTGGCGATGACGCTCGCCGCCTTCGTGCTCGTCGTCTACGAGGGCGGGCCGGCGGTGATGGGCTCGAACCTGTCGCTCGGTGCCGCCGGCCTGGCGCTGGCGGGGCTGATCAGCATCTGGCGCCCGGTGTGGCAGCCGCTTCTGACCGGCGTCGCCTCGCACGCCGCCGCGGCGCTGCTCTTCCTGCAGCTTCCGGAAGTGAGCGGCAGGGCGGAACTGGGCTATTGGGTCCTCCTCATTGCCGTCGGGCTGACCGCCTGGGCCTTCGGCCAGTCCCTCTGGGCCATGCCGCGGGTACGTGCGGTCGCTGTCCCCCTGCTCGCGGTGCTTTGGGTCCTCATCGTCTGGGAGATCGTGGCGCGGGGCCTGGCGGCTCAGGATGTGCTCCCCCCCGCCCCGAGCGAGCTGTTGTGGGGGCCTTCTTCTTCGCAGGCGCAATCGTGAGCAGCGGGCCCTCCCAGCTTCTGTACCCGGCCGCGGCGGTCGCCATCGTCGCCTTCGTGCTCCTCTTCTCCGTCGGGGGACCAGCGGTGATGGGATCGCCGCTGGCCATTGTCGCAGGGGTACTGGCGATGGCGACTCTCATCGCCATCTGGCAGCCGGGCTGGCAGCTGCTTCTGGCCGGCGTGGCATCGCATGGGGCCGCCTTCTTGCTGATCGAAGCGGTGCCCGACGTGGCCGGCCGGGCCGGGCTCGGCTTCTGGTGCCTGACGGCCTCAGCTTGGCTGACCGCCTGGGCGTTCGTTCAGTCGCTGGCGAGCCTTCGCCCGCAGTCGCCGCTCGCGCGCAGGCTGCTGGGCATCGCAATCCCGGTCCTGTTCGGGGTGTGGGTGCTGATCCTTTGGGAGCTGCTGGTAGGTGGCTTCGGGGTGCCGCAGGTGCTCCTGCCAGCGCCGAGCGTGATCTGGGCGAAGATCGCGTCATCGCTCCCCACGCTCCGCGCCGACTTCCGCCAGACCTTTCTGAAGGCGGTGCTGATCGGCTACGCCATCGGCTGTGTTTCCGGCTTCGCCGTCGCCATCCTGGCGGACCGCGTGCCGTTCCTGAGGCGCGGCCTGCTGCCGATCGGCAACCTGATGAGCGCGCTTCCCATCATCGGAACCGCGCCGATCATGGTGATGTGGTTCGGCTTCGACTGGCACTCCAAGGCCGCCGTGGTCGTGGTGATGACGTTCTTCCCCATGCTGGTGAACACGGTGGCGGGTCTTTCCGCCACCGAGGCGATCGACCGCGACCTCATGCGCACCTACGCCGCGGGCTATTGGAAGACGCTGGCAAAGCTGCGGCTCCCGGCCGCGCTTCCCTTTGTTTTCAATGCCTTGAAGATCAACTCGACGCTCGCCCTGATCGGCGCGATCGTTGCGGAGTTCTTCGGGACGCCGATCGTGGGGATGGGTTTCCGCATCTCCACCGAGGTCGGGCGCATGGGGATCGACATGGTGTGGGCGGAGATCGCGATGGCTGCCCTGGCGGGCTCGCTGTTCTACGGTGCCATCTCGGTCGTTGAGCGCGCCGCGACCTTCTGGCATCCTTCCTTTCGAACGTAAAATTCTGGGCTTGAACGAGAAATCAACGCGGAGGCGTGTCATGAGAGTTTTTCTGGGCGCAATGGCGATGGCGGCGGGGCTGGCGATCGGGCCGGCGGCCGCGCAGGACGAGGTCACGCTGCAACTGAAATGGGTCACCCAGGCCCAGTTCGCCGGCTATTTCGTGGCGCAGGAGCAGGGCTTCTACGAGGAGGAGGGGCTCAGCGTCACCATCAATCCCGGCGGGCCGGACATCGCGCCCGAGCAGGTGATCGCCGGCGGCGGCGCCGACGTGATCGTCACCTGGATGGCGGCGGCCCTCTCGGCGCGCGAGAAGGGGGTGGAGCTGGTCAACATCGCCCAGCCGTTCCAGAAGTCCGGCCTGATGATGATCTGCCCGAAGGAGACCGGCATCGAGAGCGAAGGAGACCTCGCCGGACACACGCTGGGCGTCTGGTTCTTCGGCAACGAGTATCCCTTCTTCGCCTGGATGAACAAGATCGGCCTTGAGACGGAGGGGGCGGATGCCGACGTCACCGTGCTGAAGCAGAGCTTCGACGTGCAGCCGCTCATCCAGGGCCAAGCGGACTGCATATCCGTGATGACCTACAACGAGTTCAACCAGGCCATGCAGGCGGGCTTCATGCCGGAGGACCTGACCATCTTCAACTACACGGAGATGGGCAACGACATGCTGGAGGACGGCCTCTACGTGCTGGAGGACAACCTTGAGGACCCGGCCTTCTTCGACAAGATGGTGCGCTTCGTCCGCGCCTCCATGAAGGGCTGGGAACACGCGCTGGCGAACCCCGACGAAGCGGCGCAGGTCGTGGTCGACAATGGCGGCCAGGACCTGGAGCACCAGAAATACATGATGAGCGAGATCGCCAAGCTCGTCGCAGGCTCGAATGGCGTGCTCGACCCGGAGGCGTTCGAGCGCACGGCGCAGATGGTGCTCGACCAGGGCATCATCCAGAGCGCGCCGGAGGGCGCCTGGACGCATGCTGTGACCGACGCGGCGGTCGGAAACTGACGGAGCGTCGCCTATCGTAACGTTTGCGGGGGGCCTGGCGCCCCCCGTTCTTCGTCGAGCAGCGCCGCGACCCAGTTGCGCTCGATGTTCGCCAGCGCGCCGTGCACGCCCACGACCTCGGCGGCGACGGCGTGCCCGAGCCTCGCCGCCTTGACGGGCGCGTGGCCGAGCAGCCGGGCAGCGAGGTAGGCGCCGCCGAAGGAATCGCCGGCGCCGGTCGTATCGACGATGCGCGGCGCGTGCGCAGGCGGCACCTCGGCCATCCCGCCTTCCGCTGCAATCAGGCACGGCTTCGCGCCGTTCTTCACGACGACCTCCGCCACGCCGAGGGCCGCGATGCGCTCCGCGGTCGCTTGCGGGCTCGCATCGCCGAAGAGCTTCTCCTCGTCGTCGAAGGTCGGCAGCGCGATGTCCGCGACGCGGAGCGCCGCCTGCATCGCCTCGCGCGCCTCGGCCTGGTCGGGCCAGAGGGCGGCGCGGAAATTGGTGTCGAAGGCGATCCGCGCGCCGGCGGAGCGCCGCTCTGCCAGCGCCTCGATGAGGCGCCCGCGCGCCTCGGGCGACAGGATGCCGAGCGTGATGCCGGAGAAGTAGAGCATGTCCGCCCCCGCCAGCGCCTGGGCGAGCCACTCCGCGTCGTCTGCGAGGAGCCGCGCGGCCGCCTCGCCGCGCCAGTAGGTGAAGCTGCGCTCGCCCTCCTTCAGCGTGATGGCGTAGAGGCCCGGACGGCGGCCCTCGACGGTGCGGATGCGGCCGGTGTCGACCCCGGCATCGGCCATGAAGGCGCGCATGCGGCCGGAGAACGGGTCGTCGCCGAGCGCCGTGACGTAGCCGACATCCTGCCCCGGCGGCAGGACGGCGCGGGCGTACCAGGCGGTGTTGAAGGTGTCGCCGGCAAAGCCCATCTGCCACAGGTCGTCGCCGCGGCCGGAAAGCTCGATCATGCACTCGCCGATGGCGGCGAAGGAGACGGGGGTCATGCGGGCCACTCCGGCGAACCTGTCCGTCATGCCCGATCCGGCGCGCCCGCCGCAAGGTGAGAGCTTGCGCTTCCGCCGCAGCGTTGACACCTTCGGGGCCAGGCCGTAAGGCAGGCGCCGCTCCTAAGCCCAGGTGGCGGAATTGGTAGACGCGCACGGTTCAGGTCCGTGTGCCGCGAGGCGTGGAGGTTCGAGTCCTCTCCTGGGCACCAGCTACTCGAAAGTGCCCAGATCCCGGGGTTTTCTTCTCCCACCTGCCGATCGGTCCCGCCGGTTTCTATCAACCCGCAGGACTCCAATTCCCTCCGGCCCTGATGCAGAGGAAGAGCCACCGTAGCTGGTTGGGCCTCCGGGGGGAACCTCCGTCCCCGGGGCATCTCCGGTACGCAACCAGGAACAGAAAGAGAACCAGGGTGGCGGAAAGCCTGAGGGCGTTTTGCCCGGGCTCTGGACGGCCCGCCGGACGCCGGCCTCCCGGGTCGCCGCCTGCAACCGACCACGCCTCACGGCGGTTCACTCTTCATGCCCGAGAATTCTGCGCAACCGAGCACGCAGCGCGCACTTTCGTCCGTAGCGATATCGCTGCCAGGGCCGGCATCTCTGTCTTTGTTTCAGGGGGTGGTGGCGTTCATCCTCGCCGCCTGCTTGATAGTCCCGGCGGAGCATCCGGCTGCCGCTCAGGACATTTCACAGAATGCCATTGGCGGTGAGGAGCACGCGCAGGATGCCGCAGGACCAGCAATCCCAATCGTTCCGGAGATCGATGACAGCGACATAGAAGAACGCCTCCAGTCGATTCTCGGCACCACGCGCTGGTTCAGCGAGGTTGGTGTGGAGGTGCGCAATGGAGTCGTGTTTCTCGACGGCTCCACATCCGCCGAGGAGCACCAGGAATGGGCGGCGCGCACTGCGAACAGAATGGAAGGCGTCGTGGCGACCATCAACAACATCGAGGTCGAAAGCGATGCCGATGCCATCTTCATCCTCGCCTGGCAGGAGTTGAAGGGCTTCTTCGTTCGTCTCCTTTCGGCCTGGCCCTTGCTGCTTGTCGCAGCCCTCATCCTTCTGGCGTCGTGGCTTGCGGCGAGGCTGGTTGGCCGATTGTCGCGGCGGACCTTTGGGCAACGTATCTCCTCGCCGCTGCTGCTGACGGTTACCGCCCGAGCGCTATCCCTCTCGGTCTTCGTTCTGGGACTCTATTTCGTGCTGCGTGTGGCCGGCCTTACAGGTTTGGCTGTGACCGTTCTCGGCGGCACCGGACTTCTCGGCATCATTATCGGCTTCGCCTTCCGTGATATTGCCGAGAACTTCCTCGCCAGTTTGCTCCTCAGCATCCGTAACCCGTTTCGAGCCGGCGATCTGATAGAGGTGGATGGAAGCACCGGCATCGTCCAGAATCTCAACACGCGCAGCACCGTTCTCCTCACGCTCGAAGGCACGCACATCCAGATTCCCAACGCGACGATTTTCAAGAGCACGATCGTGAACTACAGCAGTAATGCCAGCCGACGCGCGGAATTCATTATCGGCATTGGCTATGATTCCTCCACGGCAAAGGCCCAGGCGATCATAGCCAATGTGCTGAAGGATCATCCCGCCGTCCTCAACGAGCCGGAGCCCCTCGTGCTGGTCGACCAGCTCGGGGCAGCCAGCGTGGACTTGCGGGTATTCTACTGGTTCGACACCGCCACGTTCTCGCCGGCCAAGATAAACTCGGCGATCCTGCGACTTTGCAAGAATGCACTGCTCAAGGCCGGCGTCGAACTGCCCGATCCGGCTCGCGAAATCATCTTCCCCAGAGGGGTGCCGGTCATCCAGGGGGAGCACCCAGCCGGAGAGCCGGAAACTGCCCGCGCGCCTCGCCCTGACGCTGACGAAACCAGCGCGGCGACAATGGGCGAAGGCAATCTCTCGAACGAGACTGACGAGGTGCGGACGCGAGCAAGAGGACAAGTCGCCGAGGCCAGCGAGAACCTGCTGAAGCGCTGATCTTCCGTCTCTCGCGCTTGGTGCCCGTCCGCCCCAGAGGCGGCTGCCAGAAATGCTGGAGAGGCCGACGGCAGCCAGCCGTCCCCTTCGAAAGGGCGCGGTCGACGATGTCCGCACCTGAAATGGCATCCTGCCCAGCAGGGGTGGTCGTACCCGCACGGGAACTGCCTTATGCGGTTGGGCGTTTCCCCGGACGAGGGACGCTTGAGCGTCCCGCATCCCAGGAGACGACGATGCAGAAGATAACTTCCGCGCTGTGCGTTGCGGCGGTGCCGCCGCTGCGCTTGCGGCACCCGTTCCGGCCGGAGCGGCGCCGCTTCATCCGCAACATTCGGCCACGACCGCAAGCCCTTCGGACGGCGGCATCCAGACCGTCGGCGACCGTCGGTGGCGGCACCGCTCGCACAGACCGCATTTCAGCTTCGGCTTCGGTGTGCCGGTGGCGCCCTATACGTACGTTCCTCGCGCCCGCGTCTACGAGCGGCCCTACGCCTATGACAGCCGCTGCCAGGACGGGTTCTACTACCGCTACCCCGTGGGGTGCGTGGCGGCCTATCATGAACGCGGCCACGGCTATGCCTATCCCTACTACGAGTCGTATCCCTATAACCGCAGGTCGGGCGTGACGATTCAGTTCGGCTTCTGAGTTCCGCACGCGCTGACGAATTTCGGCGCGGCCCTTGACCTGAGACGGCTGCCGCCCGACTAGAAGGCTGAGCGGCGCGGGGAGTGCCGCACCGTTTCGGGCCGTCGGGGAGGCTGTTGCCTCGGCTGGACGACCCATCAGGGGTGGGGGCCGCGGTGGCTACGATCCGCATTCACGAAGGGGACCTGCACGACCTGTCCGCCTACCAGGAGGTGGTGGCTGTCGACACGGAGGCCATGGGCCTGAAGCCCGGGCGCGACCGGCTCTGCCTGGTGCAGCTTTCGCCCGGCGACGGGACGGTGGACGCGGTGCGGATCGCGCAAGGGCAGACGAGCGCGCCCAATCTCGGCCTGCTCCTCACCGATCCGGCCATCACCAAGGTGTTCCATTATGCGCGCTTCGACATGGGCATGCTCAGACATACGCTCGGCATCGAGGTGGCGCCGGTCTGGTGCACCAAGATCGCCTCGCGGCTGGTGCGCACTTATACGGACCGGCACGGCCTCAAGGATCTGACGCGCGAGCTGCTCGGCATCGAGGTGTCGAAGCAGCAGCAATCTTCCGACTGGGGGGCGGAGGAACTGACGGAGGCGCAACTCGAATACGCCGCTTCCGACGTCCTGAACCTGCTCGCCATCAAGGAGGTGCTGGAGACGCGCCTGGGGCGCGAGGGGCGGCTTGAGCTGGCCGAATCGTGCTTCCGCTTCCTGCCGGTGCGCACCGAGCTCGACCTCCTTGGCTGGGAGGAGGACGACATCTTCGCGCATTCATAGCGATTCGCGTCCGCCAGGCGTCCGCTTGATTCCGCCTTGCGCACCGCGCGCAAATCACCACACTCTGGCGCTAACCCGTTGTCCCATGGCAGATTTGCGAGAATGAGCCTGGCCGCGCCCTGGCACGATTCCGCCGCGCCGACACCTGACGCCGCGCGGCAGCGGGCTTTCGCGGCCGCCCGGCGCCACAGCCGCCGCGTGCGGGCGCTGCGCGTCGTGCTGCCGTTCCTCGGCCTGGCCGCGATCGCCGGACTCTTCGCGCTCACGCGGATAGGCCTGCCCGGGCCGCTCGATCTATCCGCCGCGCGGCTCAGCGTCACGCCCAACGCCGTCATTATGGAGAACCCCAACCTGACCGGCTTCGATGGGGACGACCGCGAGTACTCCGTCGCGGCAAGGCGGGCGGTCCAGCCCCTCGCCACCCCCGACAAGGTGCATCTGGAGGCGATCGAGGCGACCGTCACGGTTCCCGACCAGGGCGTGACGACCATCAGCGCGGGCACCGGCGACTACGATCACGGCGCGTTCACGCTGCGGCTTGAGGGCGACATCGTCGTCGACAGCAGCGGCGGCTATGCGCTGCGCATGCACGATGCGGATATCGATTTCGAGGCCGGCACGATGCGCTCCGGCAGCCCCGTCACGGTGACCTATTCGGACAGCGAGGTCACCGGGCAGAGGTTCGAGGCGACGGACGGCGGGCGGCATCTTCTCTTCACGGGCGGCGTCCGGAGCACCATCATGCCGCCAAAGCGCGGGACGGCGCCCCGGGAAGAGGAGACCGCCGAATGAGATGCGCGCTCGCCGCTGCCGGATTTGCTGCCCTGGCTCTCGTACCGGGCTCGGCGTCCGCGCAGGATTTTGCATCGGCGTTCTCGGGCTTCGATACCGGGTCGGCCGTGCCGATCCAGATCGAGGCGGACGAGCTGGAGGTGCGCGACGCCGAGAAGCTCGCGATCTATAGCGGCGGGGTGCGGGTGCAGCAGGGCGAGACGATCCTGGAGACGCAGGCCCTTACGATCTTCTATTCCGGCGACGCGCCCGCAGCCGGCGTTCCCGGCTCGCAGGTGTCGCGGCTGGAGGCTGGCCCCGGCGTGATGGTCCGCTCCGGCGACAGGACGGCGAGCGGCGACCGCGCCGTGCTCGACATGGAAACCGAAATAATCACCATGAGCGGCAACGTGGTCCTGACGGACGGGCCGAACGTGGTGCGCGGCGGGCGGCTGATCGTCAATCTGGCGACCAAGCAGGGGCGGATCGAGGGCGGCCGCGTGCAGACGCTGATCAGCCCACCGGGCGGCGGACGGACGCCGCCTTGACGTCGGCCGCCCCTCCAAAGGGAATGCCGACGGGCCGCGCCAAGAAGGCTGGACGATCATCCTGGCCCATGGCGGAGCTCGGGCGCCGGGCCGACTGGGCACGATCGGGCGGCGAGGTCCGTGCGGATGAGGACGGGCGCGCCGCGGGCGCCGAGGGATGGCTTGTGGCGCGGGGCCTGCGGCGCGCCTTCAAGGGACGCGTTGTGGTGGAGGATGTGTCGCTGGCCTTGCGCCGGGGCGAGGCGGTCGGGCTGCTCGGTCCGAACGGCGCCGGCAAGACCACCGTCTTCTACATGATCACGGGGCTGATCCGGGCCGATGGCGGCCGCATCGAGATCGACGGCCACGACGTGACGTACCTTCCGATGTACCAGCGCGCCCGGCTCGGGGTCGGGTATCTCCCGCAGGAGGCCTCGATCTTCAGGGGCCTTTCGGTAGAGGACAACATCCGCGCCGTTTTGGAGATCGTGGAACGCGATCGGGCGCGGCGCGACGCCGACCTCACGGCGCTCCTGGAGGAGTTCCACATCGCCCACCTCCGGAAGGCGCCGGCGATTTCCCTTTCGGGCGGGGAGCGCCGGCGTTGCGAGATCGCCCGCTCCCTCGCCAGCCGGCCCGCCTTCATGCTGCTCGACGAGCCGTTCGCCGGCATCGACCCGATCGCGGTCGGCGAGATCCAGGCCCTGGTCCGGCACCTGACCAAGCGCGGGATCGGTGTGCTGATCACCGACCACAACGTGCGCGAAACGCTTGGGCTGATCGACCGGGCATACATCCTCAACTCCGGCCGGGTGCTGGCGGAGGGCCGACCGAACGAGATCGTTGCGAACCCCGACGTGCGTCGCGTTTATCTCGGCGAGCGTTTCAGGCTTTGACTCCGCCCGCCGGCGGGTTAAGTTGCATTGCAACATGACGGGCTTGTGAACAGGCCGGGGAAGCCTGCGGACCGTCGGGCGGGGCAGCGTTTATGGCTCTTTCGGTCAGGCTTCAGGGCAGGCAGGTACAGTCGCTGGTCATCACGCCCCAGCTGATGCAGGCGATCCGCCTGTTGCAGATGTCGGGGCTGGAGCTCGAGCGCTTCGTCGCCGCGGAGCTGGAGCAGAACCCGCTTCTGGATGTCGACGAGTCGAGCGAGCCCGCTGGCGCGGCAGATGCGCCGCGGGAGGAGCTGCCCCCGGCGTCGGACCACGAGGAATCCTCGGCGGCGTCGGATGCGGTCGACGCGGAGGAAGCGGACATCCATCCCGAGCAGGTCGGTCCAGACGCCTGGACGCCGTCGCTTGGCGGCCGCGTCAGCGGCTCCGCGTCGCTGGAGGATTTCGACCCCGACCGGACGCATGCGGCGCGCGAGAGCCTCGACGGCCTGCTGGAACGCAAGATCGATGCGGTGTTCGAGTTCCCGGGTGAGAGGGCGATCGCGCTTTCGCTGCTCGCGGGCCTCGACGAGGCGGGTTACCTGACGGTGCCGCTCGAGGCGCTCGCCGCCAAACTCGGAGCAGAGCCGGGGACAGTCGAAGGGGTGCTTCGCACGTGCCAGGACTTAGCGCCGAGCGGCGTCTTTGCCCGGTCCCTGGCCGAATGCCTCGCGCTGCAGCTGGCGGAGCGCGGCCGGCTCGATCGGCCGATGCGCACGCTCCTTGCCAATCTCGACCGTCTCGCCGCCGGCGAGACAGCGAGCCTCGCGGCGCTTTGCGGAGTCGGGCGCGACGGCATCGAGCCGCTCATCGCCGAGATACGCAGCCTCGACCCGAAGCCCGGCCTCGCCTTCGAGCACGACCCCGTGCGCACGCTCATTCCGGACGTCTTCGTGCGCCCCGGACCGGGCGGCAACTGGATCGTGGAACTGAACGACGAGGTGCTGCCGCGCCTCATCGTCAACAATGCCTACTACGCCCGCGTCTCATCGCGCTGCGCCGGTTCCGAGCGCGCCTATGTGGACGAGTGCCGCGACAAGGCGAAGTGGCTGAAGAAGAGCCTGGACCAGCGTGCCAGGACGGTGCTTCGGGTCGCGTCGGAGATCGTGCGCCGCCAGGAAGGCTTCCTTGCCGAGGGCGTCTCCCACCTGAAGCCGCTCAATCTGCGCATGGTCGCCGACGCGCTCGGCATCCACGAATCGACGGTGAGCCGCGCCGCCGCCAACAAGACCATCGCGACGCCGCGCGGCATCTTCGAGTTCCGCTACTTCTTCACCGGCGCAATTTCGGCCACGTCGGGCGGCGAAGCCCATTCCGCCGAGGCGGTGAAGCATCGGATCCGCAGCATGATCCTGAAGGAGTCGCCAGATGCGATCCTCTCCGATGACGCGATCGTCGCCGTCCTCTCGCGCGCGGGCGTGGAGATCGCCCGGCGAACCGTCGCCAAATACCGGGAGCTCATGCGGATCGGCTCCTCGGTCGAGCGGCGCCGGGAGAAGCGGCTCAAGGCCGCGTCCTGACCCGGCCGCAAGTCTTCCACCGCACGGCTCGATTGCGTTTGACACGCTAGGGCGAGGCTCGTACAGGTCCGCCGCACGGAGCGGTCCGAGCATCGGAATCACGCCATGGTGCTGAAGATTGCCGGCACGAATGTCGATATCGGCCAGGCGCTCCGTTCTCGTATTGACGCAACGGTGACCGAAACGGTCCGCAAATACTTCGATCGGGGCTATTCGGGGCAAGTCGCAGTGGCGAAGAACGGCCGACTATTTGAGACCGACCTCGTGCTTCACATCGACACCGGGAAGGTCTTCGAGGCGCGCGGCTCCGATGCCGACGCGCATGTGAGCTTCGAGCAGGCGGCGGAACGGCTGGACAAGCAGCTCAGACGCTACAAGCGGCGCCTCAAAGACCATTGACGCGCGGGGCTCCGCTCACGCGACCATCTTTCAAGGTGTCCCGATGGACCTCAGCGATCTCTTGAAACCGGAAGCCGTGCTGCCTTCGCTGCGCGGCCAGTCGAAGAAGCAGGTGCTGCACGAGGTGTGCGGGGCCGCATCGCGGCAGATCGGACTGAGCGAGCGCGAGATCCTCGAGACCATCCTGCAGCGAGAGCGGCTCGGCTCGACCGGCGTGGGGCAGGGCGTTGCGATCCCTCACGGCAAGCTCGCAACGCTGGACCGGCTGGTTGGCGTATTTGCGCGGCTAACGGAGCCGGTCGACTTCAACGCCCTCGACGACCAGCCGGTGGACCTCGTCTTCGCGCTCTTCGCCCCGGAAGGGGCGGGCGCCGATCATCTGAAGGCGCTTGCCCGCATCGCCCGCGTGCTGCGCGATCCCGGGGTGGCGCAGAAGCTGCGTGCCGCAGCCGACGCCGAGGAGCTCTACGCCGTGCTGGCGGCGCCGGCCGAAGCCTCGCACGCCGCGTGAGCCGCAATAGAAAAGGGGCCCGAAGGCCCCATCTTCATGGCTTATCAACGGCCCGACGTCAGTGAACGCTGACGGTCTCCAGATCGTTTTCGCGCGCGCCGGCGATCGCCGCAGCCTTGGAATCGGTGAGCATAATGGGCTGGCCGGCGGCCGACAGGAGGGCCCATAGGTCGACACCCGGCGCCATCTCAGGCGCCTGCGGGAAGAGCGAATGCACGTCCTCGGAGCGGACCGGCCTCAGATAGGCGATCTCGCCGCCGCCGAGCGCTGCAAACTGGTCCTGCGGCATGGACTTGACGATTTCGTTGTGGGTCATGGTCATTCTCCAACGCTTTCAGCCGCCGGACGTGATGGGAATACGCCTGACCTTGCGCTCCGGCTCCAGCCGGACAAGATCGATCGACAAAAGCCCGTCCTTCAGATCCGCGCCCGTCACCTCCATGCCGTCGGCCAGCACGAACTTGCGCTGAAACTGCCGAGCAGCGATCCCCCGATGGAGGTAGTCGCGGCTCGTATCGTCCTGCTGGCGTCCGCTGACCGTAAGCTCATTGTCCTCCACAGTCACTTCGATTTCGTTATCGCCGAACCCGGCGACCGCGAGAGTGATGCGAAGCAGAGCCGGCTCATCGCCTTCAAGCACGATCCGCTCGACGTTGTAGGGCGGATAACCATCGGCGGTCTTGGAAA
Organism: uncultured Propylenella sp.; assembly: GCA_964566475.1. GTDB lineage: Bacteria > Pseudomonadota > Alphaproteobacteria > Rhizobiales > Afifellaceae > DASWJZ01. Next base: position 13,300 of record CAZMJQ010000342.1, read on the forward strand.
CACGCTGAAGCAGCCGTTCGATGTCCTCGAACCCCAGCATAAAAGGGCTGGAAAGATATGGCGTACTGGGCATTTGCTGCAAAGTCCTCATCCTAGAAGCGACTTCGCCTTGCCGGACCCCCAAGAGGCATCCGGCCGGTTGAGACAAATATGGGAGGCAGGCTGCGGCCCTTCAAGCCGCGGCCCAATTGTACGGCGGAAGGCTCCGCGCCGGTCTTGCAATTCGGAACGCCTCCGAATACGTAACGCGCGGCCTGCGGACCCCAATCCGGAGGCTGCGAGTGCATGGGGCCGTAGCTCAGTTGGGAGAGCGCGTGAATGGCATTCACGAGGTCAGCGGTTCGATCCCGCTCGGCTCCACCACGTATCTCTATGATTTCTTTAGCAGTTTCCGCCGACGCCATGCACTGCGCCGAACTTTATCCTGCCGGCGGTGACCATATGGTGACCACGGAGATGTGATTTCGGGCAGCAGCCCCTCAGTTCCCTGCTAACCGGGAAATCTACAGGGAAAACTCCGAACTTGGCTTCGTTCTGCCATTCGGTGGGCGCCAACAGCCCAGCTCTCCCGCTGGTCCGCGGCGAAATTCCCGACGCGACGGAACAGGGTATTTGCAGGCGAGAATAGGGAAGCAACGTCACAGAGCAGCGATGGCTCTCGACATTGGTTGATGACGAAGAGGTGTCGGGAACCCAGAGGGGAATGTCACAGTTTGCATGACGTTCGGCGAGGGTGTCTCGTCGATCTCCTGACAACGCACTAGAGCCGCCCTTGAGGCGGCTTCTCTTTTGTCGAGCGACGGCGCGCGAGTGCTGCCCAGGAACTCGCGACATGGCGACGGACTTAAGCGCATAGGAGACCCCATGCGGGCTTCGTCGAAACAAATGGAGAAGTGCGATGTCAGTACGTTCAATTGTCGCGGGCCTGACCTTCGTGGCCACAGCAGCGGCTGTGCCGAACATGGCCGCAGGCCAGACTGTTGCCTACGCCGATCCTGGCACGACTAACTGTCGCGCCGGACCCAGCACCGGCAACTACGTCGTCACACAGGTAGGCGGCGGAACGCCCGTCCAAATCCTTAGCAGCGAAAGGGGATGGTATTACGTGTCGGTCCACGGGACGAGGTGCTGGATGGCCGGTTCACGACTCCAGTTCGCTCAAGCCCGAGCGCCCGTGGTTGTGGCCCCGGAGCCATACTACGTTCCCGCGCCGCGTTCATATTCCTACGGCGGCCCGAGCATTAGCTTCAGCTTCGGGGACTCCGACCGGGATGACCGACGTCGGCACCGGAACCGCAGGGATCGGGATTGGGATCGGAACGACAACGAGCGTCCTTGGTGGTGGAAGCGCAGAGGTGGAGATCGGGACGGCGGCCGTTGGGGCGACTGAGCGGCCTCTGAAGTCCTAACTGCTGGCGGCGACCTACCCTCAGGCCGCCGCCGGAAGCGTCACCAAAATCAAAAAGGGCTTTGGCCGAGGTCTGGTTGACCGAAAAGGACAAGTGCGCGCTGGGAATCGTGCCGCTCGATTAGTCCCTGCCCTCATTCGCGCCCGTTGGATAGGCTGCTGCCGGAACCGAAGTCGAAGGGGCGCCGTTCACACGCAGGCGCTGGCTGCTCCCGGCGAAAAATGTGCGTGTGCGGAGGCAAAGTATTGCACTTGCCTCCGCCTTCTTCCGAACGTCAGCGGCGGGTTTGGTCACCTTGTCCCGGACGTGGCTGTCCCTGACCGCCTTGACCCTTGCCCTTATCCTTGTCCTGCGGGCCGCCCTTCTGACCGCCCTGGCCAGGCTGCGCCTGTTTGACGTGCTTGTCCTTCTCGCTTCGAACGTCTTCCATCGCCTTTACTCCCACGCAGCTCAATGCTGCGCAAATAAACGCTGGATCTCTCGTTTCGTTGCAGTTGCCTTTTCGGTCAAAACCGAAAGGGCGGCGCGCCGCAGGGCGTGCGCGTCGCTGGTGTCTCGCAGGCGGGAACCGCGCTCGTTTACGAAACAGTGACCGTAAGCTCGGCAAGATACAGCAGGTCCAGGAGATGCGGCGAATCCTCTGGCCCCTCGCCCCCCAGCATTCTGGTGCCTCGTGGCTGGGGGGCGGCTTCCACCTGCCGCCTCACACAAGAGGGTAGCGTGCGCCGTGGAAACGCGGGAATGCAG
>CAZMJQ010000343.1:0-3335 GCA_964566475.1 uncultured Propylenella sp.
CTGCCCGACCTTCAGGACCGCCGGGTCCTCCAGCAGCGGCTTCAGCGCCGCGAGCGCGTCGTCGAGCGCGATCTGGTCCGGCGCCAGCCCGTCGCCGAACATGTCGCCGTCGCCGCCGCGATGGCCGAGCGGGATGTAGCAGGCGAAGCCCGGCTCCAGCGCCAGCGCGATGCCGCAAAGCTCCGCCTGCATCGGCCCGGCGCCGGCCATCTCCGTCTCGACGGCGACGAGCCCGTGCTCGCGCGCCGCGTCCGCCCAGCGCCGCAGATCCTCCAGCGTCCGGACGCAGTGATACTTCTCCACCTCGAAGGTCGAGGCGAGCGCCTGGTCCCGGCGCCGCTCGGCGAGCGCTTGCGGCGTTCCGAGAGAGGAGGTCGGCGCTCCGCCGTTTCCGGCCCGCGCCGCTCTTCCTTTTGCCTCATCCTGAGGTGCAGGCCGCGCAGCGGTATGCCTCGAAGGGCCGCCGCCGTAGCCGCCCATGTCCGGCCCGTGCGCCGGTACGCTCCCGCCGGGCGGCCAGCCCTCGATGACAAGCTCCGCCGGCTCGACGGCGTCGATGTCCGTGCCGGTCTTCTCCGCCACGCGCCGCATCAGCGCGTTGAATTCCATCGCCTTGCAGAACGCGACCGCCTTCGGCCCGTCCACCGGCTCGACCGCTAGATCGTCGACCGGCACCACGACAGGCACGTCGGAAGAAAGTTGCACCAGCTTCTTGGAAACTCGCGCCTGCTCGGCGAACTCGATGAGGTTCTCGCGCCGCTTGTTCTGCTTGATCTCGCCGGCGCGGGCGAGGAGAGTCTCCAGGTCGCCGTATTCCGCCAGAAGCTGCGCCGCGGTCTTGGCGCCGATGCCCGGCACGCCGGGCACGTTATCGGTGGAATCGCCGCAAAGCGCCTGCAGGTCCACCATCTTGTCGGGGAAGACTCCGTACTTCTGCATGACGAACTGCGGGTCGATCACCTGCTCCTTCATCGTGTCGACCATCTGCACCGCCGGACCGAGGAGCTGCATCAGGTCCTTGTCGGATGACACGATGGTGACCGTCGCGCCCGCTTCCGCCGCCTGCCTGGCGTAGGTCGCGATCAGGTCGTCGGCCTCCCAGCCCTCCTGCTCCAGGCAGGCGAGGTTGAAGGCGCGCGTCGCCTGCCGGATCAGCCCGAACTGCGGGATGAGGTCGGAGGGCGGCTCCGGGCGGTGCGCCTTGTAGTCGGGGTAGATTTCGCTGCGGAACGTCTTCGCCGAGTAGTCGAAAATCACCGCGAAATGCGTCGGCTCGTCGCCCGGCTCCTTGGTGGGGCCCTCCTGCAGCAGCTTCCAGATCATGTTGCAGAAGCCCGCGACCGCGCCCACAGGCAGCGCGTCGGACTTCCGCGTCAGCGGCGGCAGCGCGTGGAAGGCGCGGAAGATGAAGCCGGATCCGTCGACCAGGATCAGGTGGTCGCTGGCCTTGACTCGCCTCGGCGAAGCGGGAGCTTCGCTCCGGCGTAGCTGGTTGGGGGCCTTCGCAACGGGCGGCTTCCTGGCTTGCTTTTTCTCTTCGGGCATTCCGGTGGTTTCGCCCTCCGCGACGGGGAATGCAAGCGGCGCTTTTGCGCTTGCGGCGCAAGGGAATACGGCGCTCGTCGCGTCCCGTCGTCCGTCAAGGACAGACACTGTTCCTTCGCAGCTTTACCTCCAATGAAATCTTTTGTTAACCACATACCACGACGAGGTGTCCGGGATCGTCCTTCGTCAACCCTCAAGATGCAGAACATGAATAAGAAAAGCCCCTAGGTTAGTTAGGTGGTGAAGTGTTCAGTTTTCGGCAGAGCGATTCGCGCTTCTCATCACGTATCCTGCCGCCGGTTCTCGTCGCGGGAGCGCTGGCCGTCCTTTCGGTCATCGGTCTGCTCTTCTTCGCGACGCGCCAGACGGACGACCTCGCCCGCGAGCGGCAGGAGCGGTTGGTGTCGCATGTCCTGGGCGCGCAGGTGGCCCGCATCTCCCATGACCAGGAAAGCGTGACGGTCTGGGACGACGCGATCACTTACACGGCCGGAGCCTTCGACCCCGATTGGGTGAACACCAATCTGGGTGTCTGGATGTACGACTACTTTGGGCATGACAGGACCTTCGTCTTCGATGCACGCGACGACCTCATCTACGCCATGGCCGACGGCGCCGCGGCGCTTGGCTCGACCTACAATGCCGCGCGCGATGCGGTCGAACCGCTGATTGCGCAGCTGCGTCCGCTTTTGCGGCAGGCGGAGGACGGCGAAGCCAACGCCAACCCGGAGTCGTTCAGGTCGGCCGACCTTGCCGTCGTCGAAGGTCGCCCCGCCATCGTCAGCGTGCTGCCGATCGTTTCGGATTCGGGCGAGATTCCACAGGAGCCGGGAAGCGAGCACCTGCATGCGAGCGTGCGCTTCCTCGATGCCAGCTTCCTCGACGAGCTCATGCGGACATATCTGCTGGATGATGCCCGCTTCTCCTGGACTGGAGAGGTGACCGGCCGGGAGGCGGCCTTCCCGCTTCTGAAGAAGTCCGGAGACGCCCTCGGCTATTTCGTGTGGCGGCCGGAGATGCCCGGATGGCATCTCGCGCGCCGCGCCGCGCCGCTCGTGGCCGTCATCCTGCTCGTGGTCGGCTCGATCGTCGCGTGGCTTGCGCGGCGGCTGCGGATAGCATGGACCGAGCTCCAGGCGAGCGAGGCGCAGGCATCGCACCTTGCCTTCCACGACTCGCTGACGGGCCTGCCGAATCGCGCCCTCTTCAACGACCGTCTCGACCGCGCCCTCACGGAGATGCGTCAGAGCGGCAAACGGCTGGCGCTTCTCTATCTCGACCTCGACCGCTTCAAGAACGTCAACGACACGCTCGGGCATCCCGCCGGAGACGATCTTATCCGAGAGCTTTCCAAGCGTCTCACGGAGATACTCAGGGGATCGGACTGCATAGCCCGCTTCGGCGGCGATGAGTTCGCGCTTCTTGTGACCGACGCGTCGACGGAAGACGTGGAGGCGCTCTGCAAGCGGATCATCCACGCCGCCGGTCGTCCCTTCGATCTCCTCGGCAAGACTGCCTTCGTCGGCATCTCGATCGGAGTGGCGATAGCACCCGATTCAGGAACGGACCGCGCCGAGCTGATGCGCAAGGCGGACATCGCGCTCTATCGCGCCAAGGCGGAAGGCCGCAATCGCTACCGCGTCTTCGCCGAGGAGATGGACCGCTTCCTGCGGCGCAGGCGGGAGATCGAGGCGGAACTGCGCGCCGCGCTCGACAGCGGCGACCAGCTCCTGATCCAGTATCAGCCGCTCTTCTCTCCGGATTCCGCCGTTCCTCTCGGCATGGAAGCT